>NZ_JBEXLR010000171.1:0-6412 GCF_040610095.1 Micromonospora sp. NPDC004540 | reverse complement strand
GCCGGCCCACCCCCGCCCCGGTACGCGCCACCGCGCCCGACCTGGCCCGGCTGCTGCGGGAACGCCTCGGCCCGGCGCTGATCGCCCGCCGCGCCGTGGAACCCGGTGAACGCCTCGTCTTCGTCGACCGGCCGAACAACGCGCCGCCCCGGCCCGGCACCGCCGAGGTGCGCACCGGCCCGGTCCGTCCCGCGCCCACCCCGCCGCCGGGGACGGCGGAGAACCCCGCGCCGACGGGCGACGTGCACCTGCACATCGACCGGGTGGTGGTCACCCGCGCCCCCGCACCGCCGCCGCCCGCGCCGCCTCCCCCGGCGCCGTCCACCGTGGACCATGCCGCGTACCTCGCCCGCCGCCGGGAGGGCCGATGAGCAACGGCCTGGCCATCGCCGCGGTCACCTCGACCCTTCGGTACGTGCTCGAACGAGCCCTCGACGCCACCCACCCCGGGCCGGTCGGCGGCGCCACCGTCACCACCCTGCGCCCCAACCAGCTCTCCGACACCACGCTGGTCTCCACGCCCGGCATCAACATCTACCTGTACGACGTGCGCCCCAACCACGCCTGGAACCTCACCGACCTGCCCACCCGCAGCCGCGACGGCGGCTTCACCCGCCGGCCGGTCGCCGCGCTCGACCTGTACTACCTGCTCACCTGCTACGGGGAGGCCGAGTCCCTGGACGCGCAGCGGCTGCTCGGCCGCGCCGTGCTCGCCCTCGCGGTCACCCCGACACTGACCCGGGACCTCGTGACGGCCGCCATCGACCTGTACGCCGACGACGTGCCCACCGCGTTCCTCGCCGAGTCCGACCTGGCCGACCAGGTGGAGCGGGTGAAGGTCGCCCCCTACACGCTGTCGGTGGAGGAGATGTCCAAGCTGTGGGCCACCTTCGCCACCCCGCACCAGCTCTCCCAGACGTACGTGGCGACGGCCGCGCTGGTCGAGGCGGACGTCACCCCACGCCGGGCCCTGCCGGTGCGGCAGCGCACCGTCACGGTCCTGGCCGGCGGACCCGCCGTGCTGACCGCCCTGGTCAGCGATCCGCCCGGCGGGACCGCCGCCACCGGCGACCGGGTCGAACTGCGCGGCGCCGGGCTGCGCGGACGGCCCGGGCAGACCACCCGCGTCCACGTCGGACCCGCCGTCCTCACCCCCGAGCCGGGCGGCACCGGCTCCACCCTGGCCGTGACCCTCGATGGCAGCGTCCCGGCCGGGCTGCACGGCGTCCGGGTCGCGCACGTCACGCCGGCCGCCGGCGGCGCCCCCGCCCGGGTCACCACCGGCTCCAACACGCTGCCGCTGCTGGTGCGCCCCACCGCCTCGGTGGTGGACGGCCCGCCCGACATCGTGCTCGGCGTCGACCCGCCGCTGGTGGCCCGGCAGCGCGCCACCGTCCTGCTCACCCGGCTCACCCCCGGCCCGGCCGGCGAACCCGACGCGCTGGCCGTCCGGCTCGCCCCGCTCGCCCCGGACGCCGCACCGCAGGACCGGATCGCCCTCGCCGCTGGCGACGTACCGACCGGCGACTGGCTGGTCCGGGTGCAGGTGGACGGCGTGGAGAGCCTGCCCGACCTGGTCGGAGAGGTTTACGGCGCGCCCGCCCTGACCGTGCCGTGACCGCCGCCGACCGCCGGGCCCGCCCCGCCGGCCCGCCCGGCGTGCCGTGGGACGAGGCGAACCGGCTGGCGCTGGTGGCCGAGCTGGACGTGCTGCGGGTGCGGCTCGTCGCGTATCCCGGGGAGGCCGACCAGGCGGAACTCGCCGCGGCCGAGGGCCGGCTGGCGGCGGCCCGCACGCTGCTCGACCGGCCGAGCGCGCTCGACGCGCTCGCCGCCGCACTGCGGCTCACCGGCTTCGAGCGGGCCGTGCTGCTGCTGTCCACCGGCCCGGAACTGGCCGGCGAGGTGGCCGACGAACTCACCGCCGCGCACGGGCAGCCCCGCCCCACCTTCGGCCTCGCCCTGGCGGCGCTGTCCGGCGCGCACTGGAGCGCGCTCACCCCGGACGCACCGCTGCGCCGCTGGGACCTGATCCGCCTGCTCGACCCCGACACCCCCACCGGCAGCCCGCTGGTCACCGAGGAACGGGTGCTGCACCACCTCATGGGCGTCCGCTACCTGGAACCCGACCTCGCCGCCGTGGCCCGGCCGGTCCCGCCGCCCGCCCCGCTGCCGCCCGCGTTCGCCGTCGTGGCCGCCACCATCCGCACCGTCTGGGAGCACGGCCGCCCCGCCGTCCTCCAGGGACCGCAGCCGGCCAACCTGCCGGTGGTCGCGGCCGCCGCGGCCCACGTCGCCGGCCGCGAGCTGCGGCTGGTCGCCGTGGCCGACCTTCCCTCCGCGGTACGCGACCGCGACCGGCTGCTGCGCCTGATCGGGCGGGAGAGCCTGCTCGCACCGGCCGCCTGGGCGTTCGACGCCGACGGGGCCCGCCCCGAGGACACCCGCGCGCTGATCCGCGCCCTCGGCACGCTGCCCGCCCCGGTCGCCGTACTCGGCGCCGTGGACACCGTGCTGGCCGACGGCGTGCTGGTGGGCGTACCCCGGTTGCCCATCGCTGAACGCGCCGCGGCGCTGGACGACGCGCTCGACCGGCACCTGGCGGACCGGGCGGCGGGCGAGGCGGCCGCGGTGGCCGGGGTGTTCGACCTGGCCCTGCCCGACCTGGAGCAGGCCGCCGGGGACGCCGCCGCCGGCACTCCGCTGTGGCAGGCGTGCCGGGCCCGCTCCCGCAGCCGCTACGGCGGGCAGGCCCGGGTGGTCCGGCCGCGCGCCGGGTGGGCCGACCTGGTGCTGCCGGACACCCACGTGGCGCAGCTGCGGTCACTGGTGGCGGCCGTGCACCACCGCACCCGGGTGCTGCACGACTGGGGGTTCGCCGGCCGGAGCAGCCGTGGCCTGGGCACAGCCGCCCTCTTCGCCGGTCCCAGTGGCACCGGCAAGACCCTCGCCGCCGAGGTGATCGCCCACGAGCTGGGCCTGGACCTCGTGGTGGTCGACCTCAGCCAGGTGGTCAGCAAGTTCATCGGCGAGACGGAGAAGAACCTCAGCCGGGTCTTCAACGCCGCCGAGGACGGCGCGGCCGTGCTGCTCTTCGACGAGGCGGACACCCTGTTCGGCAAGCGCACCGAGGTGCGCGACAGCCACGACCGGTACGCCAACCTGGAGGTCGGCTACATGCTCCAGCGGATGGAGTCGTTCACCGGGCTGGCCATCCTCACCACCAACGCCCGGTCGGTGCTGGACCAGGCGTTCCTGCGCCGGCTGCGGATCGTGGTGACCTTCCCCTACCCGGACCGGGCCGCCCGGGAGACCATGTGGCGGCGGGCGTTCCCGGCAGGCGTACCGGCCGACATCGACCCGGGGCGGCTCGCCGCCGTGGACCTGCCCGGCGGCGGGATCGCGGCGGCGGCGCTGACGGCCGCCTACCTGGGTGCGGACGGGGAGCGGATCACCGGGGAGCAGGTGGCCACGGCGACCCGGTGGGAGCTGGCCAAGAACGGGCGTTCCCTGGGCGGCCGCTGACTCTCGTTCACAAGTTCAGGGTTCACGTCCCTGGGAAGCTTCCCCACCCGTCGGAGGTGCGCGACTCCGAGCCATCGTGGACGACAGGCACGGCCGGAAGCCATGGCGGACATGCGGCCGGCGGAGAGTCGAGGGTGATGACAAGATCGGCCCATCGCTCGATGCTTCCCCCTGGCAGCCGAGCAAGCCTCCAGGAGGTAACGTGCCGAACGCGCTGAACTGGCTAGCGGGCCCGGTCTGCCTCGGATTCGGTGTGGTGTTCACGCTACAAGCAGTGCGGCGCCTGTGGACAGAAAGACAGCAGGGCCAGCAGCCGCTTCGCGGAGAACTTCTCAGCGGGCGCGAGTTGCTCTGGGAGGGTCTTGCACTCGCCCTGCTCGGGACCGCCAACCTGCTCGGTAGGCCTTGGACTCTTCTGGCCATACCAGCCGTGGTCGTGATCGTGGTGCTTGCGATGCGCATCTTCTGGCGCCTGATCCAGGAACGGTCGCGCCGAGCAGGCTGAACAAGCCACACCATGCTCCGGCCGCCGCCTCGGCGGGGCAACCTCGGGCAGCCCGGACCGGTCTACGTGCGCTGCGTCAGCGGAACGGGCGCGCTGCGATCGTGAGCAGCGCGTCGAGGAGCCCCAGCGTGCGGTACAGCGCGTACAGGATCCACACGCCGAACAGGCAGATAGCGGCGACGAACAGGGCGGGTCCCACAAAGGCGGAGCTCTCGCCTGCCCAACCTCCCGCGAGCGCGACGGTGAGTACGACGCCGAGCAGCACGACAGCGCGCCCCAGTCCTTTCAGCGCGTGCCAGAGGGCAAGTGCGTATGCGGACGCAGGCAGCGCTTCCGATGACGGCGTACCGGACGATGCCTCAGATGCCGGTGCCTGCGTCACCAGTTCGTCGAGTTGGCGCGCCGCGGCTCGGTCCCGTTCGTGGGAGGAGGCGCGCAGGGCGGCTTCCAATGCGCGGAGGTCGTCGCGGCTGCGTAGCCGTCCGGTGCGTGGATCGCTGAGCAGCAGGTCGGGTATCGGACGCCCCTTGTGTCCTGTGTGCGTGAGCAGCCATGCCTTGCCGTAGCCCTTCAGGGAGCCCGGTTGCAGCACGTTGACGATTCCGGAATGCAGGCTCGTTCGGTCTCCCAGATTGTCAATGCCGGTCACCAGGTCCGCCCCGTCGACCATCGCTGCCCCGTCGGCCAGGTTCCGGCACCTGCCGAAGGTGAGCCAGATCTTGAAGGTGGCGCTGCCGATCACCACCACGCATACGACCAGTACGACGCTGCCGAGCAGCTCACTTCGCTGCGCCGCCAAGCCAATGAGCAGCAGCGAAGGGATAAGGACGAGCAGGTACCAGCCGGCGAACAGCAGGGCCTTGCGCCGGTCCAGCCACCGAGTCAGCCGGGTGCGGTCGGGCTCGTCGGGGAAGCGGTGCAGCGGAATCGCTCCGGCGGGCCGGTTTAGTTTTCGGCAGAGGTTGTGGAAGCTTTCGCCGGCCATCGCCGCCAAGTTCCGCGCGAGCTGGCCCTCTTCGTAGTCCACCTCGTTAAGCCGGAACAGCTCCACGGCCGCCTGGCCGTCCACCGGGCTCTCCTCGGTGAGCGGGACTCCTAGGCTTACCCCTGCCGCCGGCACCAACAACAGCCGCGGGGACGCCGCGGCGCGTTGACGCGCCGTTGCGGGGGCCTCGGCGAGCACAACTGCGGCAATCTCGTCCCAACGCAAGTGGTGGTTGAGCTTCGGTGTCCGCACCGACCAGCCCTGCGTGTCGACATCGACCCGGAACGGCAGCACCGCGTGCCGCACGAGTGAGCCACCAATCGCCAGGCCGAACAGCACCACCGCCCCGCAGAAGAACAAGCCGAACCAGCCGATCTTCTCCGTCACCGTTCGGTACGCGACAGAGGCCGCTCCGGCAAGCAGCAGCATCCCGAACAACAGGGCGACGACTCGGTCAATGTACGGGCGCCGCAGCTTCACCGGATCATCGTCCGCCAGCGGGTCAAATCTGACTACCGCGCACGCCACGTGAGCCGCTGCGGCGACATGTGCTAGACGATCTTGTCTCTCCTGCGCGGGCCCGTACGATCTCCGCTCATGGGCAGCAGCTACCAGACCATTCTCGCCACGGGCAATCTCGTCGACGTCCGTGCGGCGGTTTCTGTGTCGGAGCAGGTAGCAGTGATCATCCCGGTCGCTCAGTGTCGGTGGGCGGTAGTGCCGTCCCAGCAGGACGGCATCTACGCCGAGACTGAGAACCTGGCGAAGCTGCTGAGCCAGGCCCCGGGCAGCATGGCCGCGTCGTTCGACGTGTTCGACTCCGATGTCATGGTGGCCACGCTGTTCCGCGATGGTCGTAGCTACCACGAGTACCTGTCTGATCAGGCCTATCTCGTAGAGACATGGGACGACGACGACAATGAGATCCTGTACGACCTACTCGGCCGACCGTATCCGCCAGGCGCGAGCCCGCCCTCGGGTGCCTATGGTGCCGATCCGGCTGCATTCGCGGGGCTCGGCGTCGCGCCGATCGATGAGGCGGAGCTGGGCGTTGCGCTCAGCCGGGCGGGACTGAGGGCAGAGGAGCAGCATTGTGCGATCCTGCACGCGCTCAATCTCGATTGCGGTCCGCTGGCGATGTCTTTCGAGGAGGCTGCTGCATCGGGTTTGCGCGTCTGAGCCAATCGCCACCAACACTCAGCGGAGTGTCACACAGGTCCTGATACCGATGTGTCACGCAGGTCCCGAGACCCGACAGACCGTCTGCTGGCATGCCTGGTCTCGCATGACGCTTCTATGGCTCGTCAAGTCCTTCCGGCGGTTTCCATGAGCCGGAACATGTGCCGGGCGGTGTAGCGCTTGAGGCAGCGTCGGATTTCAGCGTCGGATTTCTGTTG
>NZ_JBEXLR010000170.1:0-6843 GCF_040610095.1 Micromonospora sp. NPDC004540 | reverse complement strand
CTCGGCTGGGTCACCGACCTGATGGTCGCGGGATCGCTGGCGACCGGCGACTACCGAGGCGCGGCCGGGGACCGGCACGGCCCGCCCGGCCGGGGCAGCGCCGCCAGGATCAGCCCGAGCAGCGTCACCGCGACGACCCCGTCGAGCCAGTAGTGGTTGCCGGTGCCGACCACCACCAGCAGGGTGACGACCGGGTGGGCCAGCCAGAGCCACCGCCACCGCCCGGCGGTGACCGTGACCAGCGCGACGGCGACGGCCAGGGCCCAGCCGACGTGCAGCGAGGGCATGGCGGCGTACTGGTTGCTCAGCGTGTCGGCCTCGGGTGGGCCGTAGACGGCGGGGCCGTACCGGCTGCCGGTGTCCACGAGGCCGGTGAGCGCGGTCATCCGGGGCGGGGCGAGCGGGACCAGGACGTGCAGGGCCAGCGCCGCCGCGGTGAGCGCGGCGAGCGCCCGCCGCATCCAGCGGTAGTACGCGGGATGGCGGAGGTAGAGCCAGACCAGGCAGAGCGCGGTGGCCGGGAAGTGCACGTACGCGTAGTAGCAGTTGGCCAGCCGGACCGGCAGCTCGTGGACGAGCAGCGGCGCCTGCACGGCGGCCTCGTCCGGCAGGTGCAGCAGTCGCTCCAGCCACCAGATCCGCTCCCCGTTCGCCCGCGCGGTGGCGGACCGCCCCGCCACCGCGAGCCGGCCCGCCTTGTAGGCGAGGAAGAGCGCGGCGACGAGGGCCAGCTCGCGGACCGCCCGGCGGATCGCCCCGGCCGGCCGCGCGTCGGCGGCCACCGGCGGCGGCGCGGGCTGCGTGGTGTCCACGGCGCCTCGATTCGGTCGCGGCCGGCGTACGCCGGCCGGGTGGGCACGGACCAGGGCCGCCGCCGGATCGGCGACGGCCCTGGGACGACGGGGCGTCAGCGGCGGGCGGGTTCGCCCGGTCCGGTGACGTCCACGGACACCTCGTCGAAGGCGGGCGCCCCGTCGACCGCGTCGGCCGCGACGGCGACCGAGCGGGCGGTGTCGGGCAGGTCCAGGCTGGACCGCAGGGTGACCGGCTTGAGCAGAAGCGCGGCCAGGATCCCGACGACCGCGATGGCGGCGGAGATCAGGAAGATGTGCCCGGTCGCGTCACCGTACGCGGCCCGCACAATGTGCTGCACCGGCGCGGGCAGGGCGGCGAGGTTGAGCGTGCTGCCGCCGCCGCCCGAGGTGGGGATCCCGGCCGCGGCCAGGTCGTGGGTGATCCGGTCGGTGACCTGGCGGGCCAGGACCGCGCCGAGCACCGACACGCCGATGGTGCCGCCGAGCGAGCGGAAGAACGCCACGGTCGAGCTGGCCGCACCGATGTCCTTGAGCGCCACCGTGTTCTGCACCGCGAGCACCAGGTTCTGCATGGTCATGCCGACGCCCACGCCGACGATGAACATGGCGGCGCCGACCAGGACCAGCGAGGTCTCGTGGTCGATGGTGCCGAGCAGGGCGAAGCCCGCGACCAGGATGACCGACCCGGCGACGATGTACGGCTTGATCTTCCCGGAGGCGGTGATCAGCCGACCGGCGACGATCGAGGAGAGCAGCACGCCGGCCATCATCGGGATGGTGAGCAGGCCGGCCTCGGTCGGGCTGTAGCCGCGGCCGATCTGGAAGTACTGGCCGAGGAAGACGGCGCCGCCGAACATCGCCATGCCGACCGCGAGGCTGCCGAGGATGGCCAGCGCGGTGGTGCGCTCGCGGACGATCTCCAGCGGGACGACCGGCTCGGCGGCCCGGGACTCCACGAGGACGGCCAGGGCGAGCAGCAGCACGGAGCCGCCGACCATCGCGCCGGTCTGCCAGGACAGCCAGGCGAACGAGTCGTCGACGAAGGAGATCCAGATCAGCAGCAGGCTGACGCCGGCGGCGATCAGCGTGGCGCCCAGGTAGTCGATCTTCACGTTGTCCCGCCGCGCGGTGGGCAGGTGCAGGGTGACCTGGAGCAGGATCAGCGCGATGATCGCGACCGGCACCCCGACGAAGAAGCACCAGCGCCAGCCGAGCCAGGAGGTGTCCACGATGAGGCCGCCGAGCAGAGGGCCGCCGACCGTGGCGAGGGCCATCACGCCGCCGAGGTAGCCGTTGTAGCGACCGCGCTCCCGGGGCGGGATCATGGCCGCGATGGCCACCTGGACCAGGGCCTGGAGGCCGCCGACGCCGATGCCCTGGAAGGCGCGGGCGGCGATGAGCTGGCCGGCGGAGTGCGCGAAGCCGGCCGCGACCGAGCCGGCCAGGAAGACCACGATGGCGACCTGGATCAGCAGCTTCTTGTTGAACAGGTCGGCGAGCTTGCCCCAGATCGGGGTGGTCGCCGTGGCGGTGAGCAGGGTGGCGGTGACCACCCAGGTGTACTGGGTCTGCGAGCCGTTGAGGGCTCCGATGATCTTCGGTAGGGCGGTCGAGACGACCGTGCCGCTCAGCATGGCCACGAAGAGCACCAGCAACAGGCCGCTGAGGGCTTCCAGCGTCTGCCGCCGGTTCATGGGCGCGGCGTCCGCCGTCGCGGTGGGTGCGCTCATCGCGCGTCCTCCAGGTTGTCGTGTCGAGTGAGGGCGACCTCGAGGTCGCGGGTGAGCCGCCCGAGCGCGGCGGACAGGGCCGCCACCTCGCCGGGGGTCCAGTCGGCGAGCGCCCGGGAGAGCACCCCGCCGTACCAGTCGTAGGCCTCGGTCAGGGCGGCCCGGCCGGCCGGGGTGACCGTGAGCTGGCTCGCCCGCCGGTCCTCCGGGTCGGCGCGCCGGTCGACCAGGCCGTCGGCGACCAGCGCGGCGACCGCCCGGCTGACCGTCGAGGGGTCGAGCCGGCTCCGCTCCGCCAGGTCCCGGGCATGGCAGCCGGTGGTGGCGTCCCGGTCGATGTGCCGAAGCAGGCCCACCAGGCCGGGTGGCACGGCCGGCCGGTCGTCGGCGCGCCGCTGCTTGAGCAGCCGCACGCCGGTCAGCAGGTCCTGCAACCGGGTGACGAGCTCTCGGCTGGTCGCGTCCACTCTTCCCCTCCCCTGCCTTGGTTGCCTCAAGCAATCATTCGCGAATCTTGCGCAGTAGGCAAGTTTGCTCATTGAGAAACGGATCACGTACGCTGGGCAACCATGGAGGAGGCCACCGGGCTGCGTGAGCGGAAGAAGGCGGCGACCCGCCTCGCCCTGCACGAGGCGGCCCTGCGCCTGGCCGCCGAGCAGGGGCCGGACCGGGTCACCGTCGAGGCGATCGCCGACGCCGCCAACGTGTCCCGGCGCACGTTCTCCAACTACTTCTCCAGCAAGGAGGAGGCGCTCTTCCACGGCGACACCATGCGGCTGCGCCGGCTGCTCGACCTGATCGCCGAGCAACCCGCCGACCTGCCGCCGTGGGCGGCGCTGAGCCGGGCCGCGCTGCGCCAGGCCGACGAGATGTACGACGGGACCGCCGAGTCCTGGCTCAACCGGCGCCGCCGGCTGCACGGCAACCCGGGCCTGGTGGCGCACCAGGTGGCCGCGTACACGGCGATCGAGCGGGAGCTGGCCGGGGAGGTCGCCCGCCGGCTGACCGGCGCCGATGCGGCGCTGCGCGCCCGGATCCTGGCCGCGACGTTCCTGGCCACCCTGCGGGTCGCCGTCCAGCAGTGGATCGAGGCGCCGGACCAGCCGCTCGCCGGCACGCTCCGGGCCGCGCTCGCCCACGCCGCCCCGGCGACCGGCTGAGGTGTCGGAGGGTGGGGCTACCGTCCTCGGCGTGGTCACCGTCGACGAGGTGCGCGCCCTGGCCCGCACACTGCCGCGCACCAGCGAGCACCTGATCCACGACCGGATCAAGTTCCGGGTGGGCGCGATCGTCTACGTCGCGTTCAGCCGCGACGAGCGGAGCATGGGCTTCGGCTACCCGAAGGAGC
This sequence comes from Micromonospora sp. NPDC004540, assembly GCF_040610095.1. Taxonomy (NCBI): domain Bacteria; kingdom Bacillati; phylum Actinomycetota; class Actinomycetes; order Micromonosporales; family Micromonosporaceae; genus Micromonospora; species Micromonospora sp. NPDC004540. Next base: position 2,950 of record NZ_JBEXLR010000170.1, on the reverse strand, counting down.
AGCGGGACGGGCTGATCGCCGCCGAGCCGGAGCTGTTCTTCCTGCCCCGCCCCAGCGACCTGCGGTTCCACTGGGTCTGCTGCCACCTGGAGCGGCTCGACCACGACCAGATGACCGAGCTGGTGTGCGAGGCGTGGCGGATGGTCGTGCCGAAGTTCCTGGCCCGCCAACGGCTGGGTGAGTGAGCGCCGGGGCTTCGGTGAGAGCGATACCACGCCTTACGGTCCCGACATGAGCGCCAGCACGACATCCACGGCGGCCGTGCGGCCGTACCGGCCCGCCGACCACGACGCGGTCTACGACATCTGCGTCCGCACCGCCGACGCCGGCGGCGACGCCCGCGGACGGTACGCCTCCGACGACCTGATGCCCGACCTCTTCGCCGGCCCCTACCTGCACCTCGAACCGGAGCTGGCGTTCGTGCTGGCCGACGCCGGTCGCGTGGTCGGCTACGTGGTCGGCGCCGCCGACACCCCCGCCTTCGTCCGCGCCTACCGGCGCGTCTGGATCCCCCGGCTGGCGCACCGCTACCCCGCGCCGGCCGGTGACCCGCGCACCCCGGACGAGGAGATGATCGCCCTGCACCACCGTCCCGAGCGGATGCTCCTGCCGGAGCTGGCCGGCTACCCGGCCCACCTGCACATCGACCTGCTCCCCAGCCACCAGGGGCGCGGCCACGGCCGGCGGCTGCTGGAGACGTGCCTGGCCGCCGCCGCCCGGGCCGGCGCGCCCGCGCTGCACCTCGGCATGGTCACCGCCAACGTCCGCGCCCGCGGCTTCTACGACCGGCTGGGCTTCCACGTGATCCCGGTGCCGGACCCAGGCCCGCTCACCTATCTGGGCCGGTCCACCACCTGACGAGGCCGGCCGGGATGACGATCGATTCCGTCCCGGGGGCCGACCCGCCGCTGACAGACTCGGGCGGTGGGCCGCGACGGGTGGGGCAAGGGGCTGGGGCCCGCCATGCCGGTCGCGCCGGCCGCCCGGGTGGACAAGTTCGAGGTCTTCTTCGACCTCGTCTTCGTGGTGTCGTTCTTCATCATCACCCGGGCCACCGCCGCAAACGTGACCCCGCGCGAACTGCTGCACGCCATGCTCGTGCTCGCCGTGCTCTGGTGGTGCTGGGTGGTGCACAGCGCGGTGGCCAGCCGGCTCCGGCTGGGCGAGGGCTTCGTCCCGGTGCTCATGGTCATCGGCATGGTCGCGCTCTTCACCTTCGCGCTGGCCCTGCCACAGACCTTCGGCACCCTCCGGGAGGGCACCGCCGGGCCGATCCTGGTCACCGTCAGCTACATGGTGATCCGCGCCGTGCACATCGCGCTGTACGCGTACGCCACCCGGGGCAACCCGCCGGCCCGGCGCACGCTCTGGAAGTTCGTCCCCGAGGTGCTCATCACCACCTGCCTGCTGCTGGTCGCGGCGGTGCTCCCGCCCGAGATCGGTGATCGCGACCTCGGGCTCTGGGTGCGCGACGGGCTCTGGATCGCCGTGGTCGTCATCCAGTACGCCAGCGGCCTGCTGGCCGGCACCGACGGCTGGCAGATCACCTCCGCAGAGCACTGGACCGAGCGCTACGACCTCATCCTGATCATCGCGCTGGGCGAGTCGGTCATCTCCGTCGGAGTCGGCGGCAACCTGATCGGCAAGCCGGTGACCTGGCCAGCCATCCCGGCGGCGATCTTCGGCATCCTGTTCACCGCAGCGCTCTGGTGGGCGCACTTCGACATGATCGGCCCGGCCGCCCGGATCGCGCTGCACGCCGCCGAGGGCCGCCCACGCGTGGCGATGGCCCGCGACGCGTACGCCTATCTCTACCTGCCCATGATCGCCGGGGTGATCCTGTTCGCGCTCGGCGCCGAGGAGCTGGTGCGGACGATCACCGACCCGGCCGGCGGGGTGACCGAGCGGCCCCACGGCCCGGCCGTGCTGCTGCTCTTCGCCGGCGTGATGCTCTACCTCGCCGCGGACATGGGGTTCCAACTGCGCACCCTGCGGACCGTGTCGTGGACCCGGGTCGCCGCCCTCGCCGCGCTCGCCGCCGGGCTGTCGGTCGGCGGGCACCTGCCGGCGCTGGGCGCGCTCGGGCTGCTCACCGCGATCTGCATCGCGCTCGTCGCGATCGAGCTGGTGATGATGGCCGACTCCCGCGCCGCGCTGCGCCGGGCCGTCTACGAGGAGAAGGCCAGCCACGAGGCGAGCGAGGCGGCCTTCCGCGCCCGTTGGCACGACGGCTCCGAGCAGCCCGCGGAGTAGCCGCTCGCCCGTCCGACATGGTGGGACCGGCGACCCTTAGAGTCTCCGCGTGATCGAGATCGCCACCGAGGTCGACCTGTTCCACGCGCCCGCACGGATCTGGCGGGCGCTGACGGAACAGGAACTGCTTGCCAAGTGGTTCGCCGGAAGCGAGTCGCTGGGTGACCGGACGCTGCTGCGGACCGCGGGGCTGCCCGGGTACGACGCCGACACCGAGGTGGAGGTGGTCGAGCTGCGCGCGCCGGAACGGCTGGTGCTGCGCTGCCGCGAGGCGGACCGGAGCACCCGGCTGGCCTGCGAGATCGTCCCCACCGGCCACGGTTCCCGGCTGTCGGTGCGGGAGGTGCTGGAGCAGGGCGACTGGGACGCCGACCGGCGCGCCGAGCAGCACCAGCGGGCGGTGACCGGGCGACTGCCGGCAATCCTCGACTGGCTGGCGTTCCAGCAGGTCGACCTGCGTCGGGCCGAGGGCGGGCTGACCGCCGAACTGCCGGTGGTCCGGCTGCTCGGTGACGTGCGCAGCCGGACCGGTCGCCGGCGGGCGGTGCTCGTGGCCGCGGTCCTGGCGGTGCTCGGCGTGGCCGCCGGGGCGACGGTCTGGGATGGGCGAAGGTCGAGATGGACGCGGTTCCACACGGTCTTCACGTCGGGTGTGCGGGTGAACTGCAGATAGGGGCCGACGCCCTTGGCGGAGCGC
>NZ_JBEXLR010000169.1:0-6853 GCF_040610095.1 Micromonospora sp. NPDC004540 | reverse complement strand
CCGACATCGGCCTCTGGACCGACGTGCTGCGCCGGGCCGAGCCGGAGCTGATCGCCGCGCCGCCCCGCCCAGCAGGTCGTCCCAGCGCCGCAGCTCGGCCAGGTCGCCCCCGCCCGGCGGGTGGTCCCGGCGCCCCGGCTCGGCCGGTGCCAGGTCGGCGAGCGGGCCGCCCAGCGTGCCGCCGGACGGGTCGGCCGCCCAGCGGTGCGCCAGCGTGAGCAGGGCCAGCCGCGCGCGTGAGCCGGCCGGGTCGACGGCCGCCGGCACCGCCCCGAGCCGGCGGCTTCGCGCGGCGGCCTCGGCGAGCAGCTCGCCCGGCACGCCGAGGACCACCGCGAGCCAGCCGGACCAGAAGTCGCCGGGGAGCCGGCGCTGCCGCTCCCACCGGGACACCTCGTGCCGGGTCAGGGTCGGCACACCGGCGGCCGCGCAGAGCTCGGCGGCGACCCGCTGCTGGCTCCAGCCGCGGGCCGCCCGCAGCTCGGCCAGGAGCGGCCCGAGCAGGTGCGGGCCGGGTGGCGGGGACGGGGTCATCGGGTCCTCCGGTGGCGACGGCGCGGGCGGCGACGCGGACGCCCGGCGGTGCCGGACCGGCGCGCCGCCGATCGAGGCGACCCCCGCGCGGGCCCCCGGGACCGGCCACCGGCCGGCCCCACCGCGCTGCCCCCTTCCTACTCCCGGGGTACGACGCTCCGCCGCGCTCGTGCTCGCGGGCTGGGAAGACCCTGGGACGGCCCGGGCCCGCCGGTTACAGTCGGTCCGTGGCGCTCGGTCTTCCCTCGGTCCTCCCCAACCCCCAGCCGGCCATCGGCGAGCTGATCCGCGACGGCCGGCCCACCTTCTCCTTCGAGTTCTTCCCGCCGAAGACCCCGCAGGGGGAGCGCCTGCTCTGGCAGGCCATCCGCGAGCTGGAGTCGCTGCGCCCCTCGTTCGTCTCGATCACCTACGGCGCGGGCGGCTCGACGCGGGACACCACGGTCGCGGTGACCGAGCGGATCGCCACCGAGACCACCCTGCTACCGATGGCGCACCTCACCGCCGTCGACCACTCGGTCGCCGAGCTGCGGCACGTCATCGGCCGGCTGGCCTCGGTCGGGGTGCGCAACGTGCTGGCCGTGCGCGGCGACCCGCCGGGCAACCCGGGCGGTGAGTGGATCAGGCACCCGGAGGGCGTGCGGTACGCCGAGGAGCTGGTCCGGCTGGTCCGGGACGCCGGCGACTTCAGCGTCGGGGTGGCCGCCTTCCCCTACAAGCACCCGCGCTCGCCCGACGTGGCCAGCGACACCGCGCACTTCGTCCGCAAGTGCCGCGCCGGCGCCGAGTTCGCGATCACCCAGATGTTCTTCGACGCCGACGACTACCTGCGGCTGCGCGACCGGGTGGCCGCCGCGGGCTGCGACACCCCGATCCTGGCCGGGGTGATGCCGGTGACCCAGCTGGGCACCATCGAGCGGTCCGTGCAGCTCTCCGGCGCGCCGTTCCCGCCGGCTCTCGCGGCACGGTTCGCCGAGGTGGCCGACGACCCGGAGGCGGTCCGCCGGCTCGGCATCGAGCAGGCGAGCGAGATGTGCGCGAAGCTGCTGGACGAGGGCGTGCCGGGGATCCACTTCATCACCCTCAACCGGTCCACGGCCACCCGGGAGGTCTGGCAGCGCCTGCGCGCCGGGGCGCGGGTGTGACCGCCCGACCCACGACACCCGCGCCACCCTTCTACGGTTGATCCCGTGGTGGGCACACAGCTGAACTGGGACCAGTACGCGACCGCGTGGGCGCGGCTGCACGGCGGCTTCGATCCCCGGGTCGCCGCGCCGGTGGTCCGCGCCTGGCTGCGCTTCGCCTACCACGTGGGATACATCCTGGGCCGGCTGCGGGTCGGCCCGACCCCGGTGACCGTGGTCGGGGTGCTGCTCTGCCTCTGCGTACCCCTGCTGGTGGGGCGGGCGGGCGACGGGCCGTTCCTGGGCGCGCTGTTCGTGCTGCTGGCGGCGGTGGCGGACAGCGTCGACGGCGCGGTGGCGGTGGCCACCAACCGCACCACCCGGCTCGGCTACGTCTACGACTCGGTGGCCGACCGGCTCGGCGAGGCCGCCTGGCTGGTCGCGTTCTGGCTGCTCGGCGCACCCGGCGCGCTGGTCGCCGCGGCCGGCGGCCTGTCCTGGCTGCACGAGTACGTGCGGGCCCGGGCGGTGTCCGCCGGGATGCGGGAGATCGGCGCGGTGACCGTGGGGGAACGCCCCACCCGGGTCTGCGTGGCCCTGGTCGGGCTGCTGGTCGCCGGGCTCACCGGGCTGATCGACGCCGACCTGACCGCCGGCACCATCACCATGGCCACCACGGTCTGGGTGCTGCTGGCCGGCTTCGGCCTCGGCCAGCTGCTCTCCGCCGTCCGCCGCGCCCTGATCGACGCCGACTGACCCCGGCCCGGTCGGGGTCTACCAGGCCGGGCCGATGGCGTCGGCGACGATCTCGGCCGAGAGGGTGACCATGGGAAGGCCGCCGCCGGGGTGGCTGGAGCCGCCGACCAGCCAGAGCCCGGCCGCCGGGCCCCGGTTGGCCGGGCGGAGCAGCCCGCCCGCCGTGCCGTAGATCGCCCCGCCCGGCGCGCCGGTCGCCGCGTCCAGGTCGGCCGGGGTGCGGATCTCCCGGAACACCAGCCGGTCCCGCACGTCCACGCCCCGCTCGGCGAGCACGTCGAGGATCCGGTCGGCGTACGCCTCGGCCAGCCCCGGCCGCCGCCAGTCGACCGCGCCCGCGGCGGTGCCGTGCCGGGCCGCGTTGACCAGCACGAACCATGCCTCGTGCCCGTCCGGGCGGACCGTCGGGTCGTCGGCCACCGTGACGAAGACGGTCGGGTCGGGCGCCGGCCGGGCCCGGACGCCCCGCCCCGGGTCGCCGAAGACCGCGTCGAACTCGGCGTCGTGGTCGCGCGGGAAGAAGACGGTGTGGTGGGCCAGCCCGGAGTCGCCGCGGACGCCGAGCAGCAGCACGAATCCGGCCAGGCTGCGGTCGGTGAGCCCGGCCAGCCGGCGCGGGGTGGGCAGCAGGTCCCGGTAGACGGTCAGCGCGTCGACGTTGGCCACCACCACGTCGGCGGGGACGGGGGCGGCCATCCCGGCGACGCGTACCCCGTGCACCCGGCCGCCGGCCGCGTCGATCCGGGTGACCGTGGCGCCGGTCCGCACCACCACGCCGAGGTCCAGGCAGCGCGACAGCAGCGCGTCGGCCAGGGTGCCCAGCCCGCCGCGCAGATACCAGCCGCCGTACGCCAGTTCGGCGTAGGGGACGGCGACCAGCGCGGCCGGCGCCCGGCGTGGGTCGGCGCCGGTGTAGGTGGCGTACCGGTCGAGCAGCATCCGCAGCCGCGGGTCGGACAGGTGCCGGCGGCCCAGCCCGCGCAGGCTGCGGCCGGGGCCGATGGCGGCGAGGTCGCCCAGCCGCCAGGCCAGCGCGGCCAGGTCGCGCGGGGAGTCGATGGTGCGGCGCAGCACGTCCCGGTGCGAGGCCGCCCACACCCGGCCGGCCCGCCGCCAGAGCCGCTGCCAGTCGGCGGCGGCCCGGTCGCCGAGCGCCGCGCCGATCCGGGCGGTGAACTCGGCCGGGTCGGCGCAGGAGTCCAGGGCGGGGCCGCCGTCGGGGAAGACGTGCCGGACGATCGGGTCCAGCGGCACCAGGTCCAGGTATTCGTCGAGCTTCGCGCCGGTCGCCTCGAACAGGTCGTGGAACACCTGCGGCAGGGTGACCAGGCTCGGCCCGGTGTCGAAGCGCCACGGCCCCTCGGGGGTGTCGTGCCGGTGCCGGCCCAGCTTGCCGCCGACCGTGTCGGCCCGCTCGAGGACGGTGACCTCGTGCCCGGTGACCGCCAGCCGGGCGGCGGTGGCCAGCCCGCCCACGCCGGCGCCGATGACCACGATCCGCGCCATGCCGCCCCTCCTAGCCGACCGGGCGACCCCGCCAGGTGAGCCGGCGTCGCTTCCGCAGATGGTACGACCGGAGGGTCAGCCAACCGAGGACCACGACCGACACGGGGTGTGCCAGCGCGTCGGGCCAGGCCCGCCCGCCGGTGGCCCGGGCGCTGACCGCCCGCCCGACCACCCCCAGCAGGTATGCGATGAGCGCAACCATTGACACTCGGGGAGCTGTCGAGGCGAGCCCGACCGCGAGCAGCGGGGGAGCGGTGTAGAGCAGGAGCAGCAGGGCCACCACCACGGCCGCGGCGGCCGGGTGCCCGAACGAGGCCCAGAGCGACTTGGTGTAGCCGTCGCGCAGCTGCGGCCAGCTCTCGTACATCCGGCAGGCCGCCAGCCGGGAGCCGTCGGCGAGGGCGATCCGGCCGCCGGACCGCTTCACGGCCCGGGCCAGCTCGATGTCCTCCAGGACCCGGTCGGCGACCGCCGCGTGCCCGCCGGCCCGCAGGTAGCCGGCCCGGTCCACGACCAGGAACTGCCCGCCCGCCGCCGCGAGGGACGGCCGCGGCGAGCGTTCCATCGCGCGCAGCGGCAGGAAGGTCAGCCACAACCACTGCAGCAGCGGCTGCACGAGCCGGTCGGCCGCCGTCCGCACCAGGATCCGGGGGTACGGCGACAGCAGCGTCGCGCCCGCCGCGCGCAGTTCGGTCGCCGCCGCGGCGACCGCGTACGGGGTGAGCACCACGTCGGCGTCGACGAAGGCCAGCACGGTCGGGGCCGGGCCGGTGCGGGTGGCGAGCTGCCAGCAGGCGTGCGGCTTGCCCAGCCAGCCGGGCGGCGGGGCGACCCCGGTGAGCAGGGTGACCCGCGGGTCGCCGCCGGCCACCGCGCGGACCACGTCGGCGGTGCCGTCGGTCGAGCCGTCGTCGAGCACCACGATCCGCAGCTCCGGCACGCCGCGCTGGGCGAGCAGCGCGCGCAGGCACGGGGTGACCCGGTCGGCCTCGTCGCGCAGTGGCAGCAGCACCGCCACCGCCTCGCCGACCTCGACCGGGCCGGCGCCCGGGCGGCGCAGCCAGGCGGTGGCGTTGACCAGCGTGTGCGCGGTGAGCGCGGCGACCGCCGCGACCAGGACGAGCGCGGGGATCATGCCGGCGCGTCGACCCGGGGCGCCGGTTCCGCCGCCCGGCGACCGGCCCCGTCCCGCCGGGCGCGCAGCAGCGTCACCGCCAGCGGCACGGCGGCCACCGCCATCCCGGCCGCGCCCCAGGCCGCCGAGGCGGGCAGCCGGAGGAAGACCGCGTGCGCCAGCACGCTGGAGGCGTACGTCCACAGGTAGAGCGCGAACATCGGCGCGTCCCGCCCGTCGGCGCGGTCGACGGCCGGCCCGGCGAGCGGGCGCAGCGCGGCCGTCAGCAGCACCGCGAAGAGCAGCCAGCCGAGATAGTTGCTGACCGGGATGCCGGGCAGGCCGGGCAGGGCCGGGGTGGCGTCCCGCCAGCGCCAGTAGCCCTCGGCCACCATCTGCGGGTCGAGGAAGAGGTCCCAGGCGGCCAGCCCGACCGCGGCCAGGGCGATCCGGCCCGGGCGGGAGCCGGTGAGCCGGACCGCGGTGAGCCAGGCCGGCCAGGCCATCCAGGTCCAGGCCAGCGGGATGACCAGGGGCACGCCGGCCAGCTTCGGGCCCAGCTCACCGGAGTAGTCGTAGCTGCCGAACGGGAAGCCGGTGGCCACCCCGAGCGCCTCGATCGCGAAGCCGCCGCCGGTGGCCACGGCGACCAGCGCGAGCGCGGTGCGGGCGCCCCGGGTGAGCAGGGCGTGCCCCACGGAGAGCAGCCAGCCGAGCCCGACGGTGGCCACGGTCAGCCCGGCCCGGGTCGCGCCGCCGGTGAGCGGGTAGCAGATCTGGGCCAGGACCAGGACGGCCAGCAGCACCCAGGGCAGCCGGCCCCGGGTCACGGCTTTTCCGGGGCGGGCGCGCCGCCGGGGCCGGGTGGGGGGAGCGGCAGGTCCCGGCCGAGCACGCCGAACGGCCGCTCGTCGCCGGGGAAGTGGAAGTGGCGCAGGATGTCGACGAAGCCGAACCGGCGGTAGAGCCGCCAGGCCCGGGAGCGCTGCTCGTCGGCCTCGGGTGTGGAGAGCAGGGTGGTGCTCCCCTCGGCCATGGTGAGCAGGGCGCGCAGCTGGCCGGCGCCCAGGCCGTGCCCCTGCGCGGGCGGGCGGACGTGCAGCTCGACCACCTCGAAGCAGTGGCTCAGCCAGCGCTGCCGGGCCTCGGCGTCCAGCGCCCGGTGCACCTGGTCGTGCCACCACTGGCCGGCGGCGCCGAGGTAGCCGTAGCCGAAGCCGGCCAGGTGTCCCTCGGTGGTGAGGCTGGCGACGGCGCGGAAGCCGGGCCGGCGGACGTGGGTGGCGATGTAGCCGCGCCGGGCCTCCAGCAGGTCGGCGCGGTAGCCCATCGCCTCGCCGTAGACGGCCACCACGTCGTCCAGCCGCCGGACCAGATCGTCCGGCGTCCACCGCACCAACCTCATGCGTTCCCTCTCGCCGTCTGCGGGTCGCTCTCGGGGGCAACCCATCCCAGCACCGTGCGGTCGCCGGTCACCTCGCCCACCGCGAACCGCGCGAACAGTTCCTCCGCGTACCAGCCCTCGGTGGGGGTGCGGGTGATCGCGGCGCGGTGCTCCGGCTGACGGTACGCGAACGCGACCAGGTCCGCGGCGTCGCGCCACACGCTCACCGTGCCCTGCCAGCCCAGCGGGGCCTCGCCGACGCCGAACCGGGCGAGCAGCCCGGGCGCGGCGTGCAGGGCGGCGGCGACCGGCGGGACGGCCCGCCAGAAGGTGACCGCCCGGCGGAGCCCTTACCCGGTACCGCGTGATCGCCTGGATCGTGGGCGTGGCGCTGGTGGTGCTGGTCCTGATCGGCATGCCGCTGAAGTACGGCTT
>NZ_JBEXLR010000168.1:0-7117 GCF_040610095.1 Micromonospora sp. NPDC004540 | reverse complement strand
GGCGCGGCCCCCCCCCGCACCCCGCCCACCCCGTCGGCGGCCGACGGCCGGCTCAGGCCACCCCGCCGGGGGTGACCCGCTCCCGGCTCACCCGGTGGTGCTGCACACGGTGCCATTGAGCCGGAACGCGCCGGGCGGCACGTTCGGCCCGCTGTACGCGCCCACGAAACCGGCGCTGGTGCTGCCACCGCCCGCGGCGAGCCGGCGGTTGTCGGCGGTGCTGGTCACCCTGACCTCCGCGCCCACCTGCGACCAGTTGGCGCTCCACCCGCTGCTCACCTGCTGCCAGGCGGTGGGCCAGGTCCAGGTGAGCGTCCAGCCGTCGAGCGCGCTCGGGCCGGTGTTCACGACGTCGACCGTCGCGACGTAGCCGTTGCCCCAGTCGGTGTCGGTGCGGAAGCGCACCGCGCAGCTGCTGGCCGCCGGGCTGCCGGTGGCGAAGGTGAGCGGCGGGGAGGACCAGGAGACCCGGCCCGCGGTGTCCCGGGCGAGCACGTTCACCGTGTATCGCGTGCCCGGGTCGAGGTTGCCGACGGTGAGCGAGGTGCCGGAGGTCTCGCCGAGCTGCTCGCTGACCGCCCCCTGCTGCCGGTGCACCTCGTACTTGGCGATCGACGCGCCGCCGGGTGTGGCCGGTGGCCAGGAGACGGTCGCCGTCCGGTCCGTCACCGCCGCGGCGGTGGGCCGGCCCGGCGCCCCCGGCTGGCCGCCGGCCGCGCCGGCCGGGCGCAGAACGAGCGTGGTCAGCGAGTACGGCGGCAGCGTCCGGCCGGCGGCGCCGCCCGACCGTCCGGTGGACACCCCGGCCGCCCCGTTGGTCAGCGTGTGCACGGTCGGCGCCTCGTCCGCCGGGGTGAAGCCGGCGTAGTCGAGCACCACCGGGTACGCGGTGTCCGGGTCCTTGTTCAGCAGCAGGACCGCCAGGCTGCCGTCGGGCCGGCGGGCCGCGTGCGCGGCGACCAGCGGCTGGTCGGTGCCGGCGCGGACGAGCTGGTCGCCCGCCCGGGCGAAGAGGTTCATCATGGACAGCCCGTGGTACGGCGCGAACGGCGTGTTGAACGGCGGCTCGCAGACCGACCCGTCGGCGGTGCACCCGCCGCTGGAGAGCAGCCCGAAGTCGCCGTAGTCGGTCTGCCCGGCGACCTGGGAGACCGTGCCGATCCCGTTGTGCGTGTTCCACCACTGCACGGTGAAGACGCCCTGCTCCAGCAGCCCGCTGTAGGCGTCGGCCAGGAACAGCGCGCCGGGCTGGGTGTTCTGGCCCGCGCCGACGTTCAGCTCGGTGAAGCTGATCCCGATCCGGCCGGGGTCCGGCCCGGCGTAGCGGGCGATCTGCTGGCGCAGCAGCCAGGCGGCGTCGGGGAGGTGGCCGGTCCGGGCGAGGGACTCGGCGGCGGTGCCGCCCGGGTACCAGTGCACGTCCACGAAGTCGATCTTCGGCCCGGCGAGCGACAGCACCGTCTGGTTCCACGGGCCGGGGTCCGCGCCGGCGGTCAGCCCGTCCGGCCAGTTCGCCGGCATGGTGAGGACCGCGCCGACCTTGATGCCCGGGTCGACCGCCTTCATGGCGTCGGCGTACTCGACGACCAGCCGGGCGTACTGGGTGGCGCTCTTGTCCGGGTGGTCGTCGGCCTCCCAGGCCGAGCCGTAGTGGCCGTTGCCGTAGTTCTCGTTGCCGACCGTCCACCACTTCGCGCCGTAGCCCTTGGTGACGTTGGCGTACCGCACCCACTCGGCGGCCTCGGCGGGGGTGCCGGTGCCGTAGTTGGCGATGATCATCGGCCGGGCGCCGACCCGCCTCGCCGCCGCCATGAACGTGTCGAAGTCGGTGTCCGGGGCGACGTACCCGCCGGGCGCGGTGTGGGTCTTCCAGTGGTAGATGTCGGCGTACGAGCCGCCGGGGTAGCGCAGCATCCGCACGCCGGCCGCGTGGAGCAGGTCGGACGTCTCGGTGCTGCCCAGGTGCTGGTCCCAGATGGCGTGGTTGACGCCGAGCGCGGTGTCCGGCACGGTGGCCAGCCCGGCCCGGGCGTTCACGGTCACCGTCACGGGGCCGGCCGCCGCGCCGGCGGCGGGCGGGTCGACGGCGGCCGGCGCCGCGGCGGCGAGCAGCAGGGCGGCCACGTACGCGGTGCGGCGGCGCGCGGGGGATGGGGTTCTGCTCATGCGGGTTCCTTCGTGGATCGGGCGATCGTCGGTCTGCGTCGCCCTCCCGGTGTCCGGGTGCCCTGGAACGACGGTCGGCCCCGCGCTGAGCCATCGACGCACCAGAATCCCATGGCGGTGCCGGGGCGCTCAAGGAGGTCCGCTCGTACGCGGCTTAATTTATAGACAGGAGTCTTTACTGTTAACAAGGTTTAATTTATGTTCATGGACATCTCCCCTCACCCTGAAGGAGTTGCCGCCATGCGTCGAAGAATCACCCTGCCGCTGCTCACCACGGGTGCCGTCACCGCCACCCTGGCGGTCGCCGCCCCCGCTCAGGCCCACGGCTACGTCTCCTCGCCCCCCAGCCGCCAGGCGCTCTGCGCGCAGAACCGGGTGCCCGACTGCGGCCAGATCAAGTACGAGCCGCAGAGCGTCGAAGGCCCGAAGGGCCTGAAGAGCTGCCACGCCGGCATCGCCCAGTTCGCCGTGCTCAACGACGACAGCCGCGGCTGGCCGGCCACCTCGGTCGGCAGTTCGGTGACTTTCACCTGGGTCAACACCGCCCGGCACGCCACGTCCAACTGGGAGTACTGGATCGGCAACACCCGGGTCGCGGTCGTCGACGGCGGGGGCCGCCAGCCCGACGCCACCGTGTCGCACACCGTCAACCTGGGCGGCTTCTCCGGCCGCCAGAAGCTGCTCGCCGTCTGGAACATCGCCGACACCGCGAACGCCTTCTACTCCTGCGTCGACCTGCAGATCGGTGGGGGCGGGGGCAACCCCACCCCGTCGCCGACGCCGACTCCGGCCCCGACCACCCCGAGGCCCACGCCCACCCCGACGAGCTCACCGGCCCCGGGCGGCACCTGGACCGCCGGGCGCGCCTACCAGGTGGGGGACACGGTCACCTACAACGGCTTGACTTACCGCTGCCGCCAGGCGCACACCGCGATCCCCGGCTGGGAACCGCCGAACGTGCCGGCGCTGTGGCTCCAGATCTGACCGGACGGGTGCGGCCACGCTCCGCGTGCGCCGCACCCGGCACCCGCCGTACCACCGATCGGAGGACCGGCATGCGACGCCCGCTCGCCGCCGCCCTGCTGGCCGTGCTGCTCGGCGCGGCCGGCTGCACCGGCCAGCCGGCGCCCACCGCCGCCACCCGCACCGGGCCGGCCGCCGAGACCGCGACCAGCGGCATCGACGCGCTCTTCCTGGCCATGATGGTGGCGCACACCGAGCAGACCCTGGAACTCGTCGGGCTCGGGCTCGACCGCACCACCGACCCGGAGATCCGGACGCTGATCGCCGCCGTCAAGGCCACCGAGACCGACGAACTCGCCACCATGCGCGGGTGGCTGCGCGAGGCCGGCCCGTCCGCGGTGGCGGCCGCCGAGCGGCACGACCACTCCGGGCACAGCGACGCCGCCGCGGGGCTGGCCCGGCTGCGGGCCGCCCCGCCCGGCCAGGTCGACCGGGTGCTGCTCGACGTGCTCGGCGCGCACCAGCGGACCGCGGCCGACCTGGCCCGCGCCCAGGTCCAGGCCGGTACCAGCACCCGGGTACGCGACCTGGCCGGCCGGATCGAGCGATCCCGCACCGCCGAGGTCGCGTTGCTGGCGAAGCTGGGCGCGCGGTGAGCGGGACGCCGGTCAGTCAGGCAGCGACCGGGCCACCAGCAGCGCCCAGCCGAGGCAGCCGAGGGCCGCCGTGTTCAGCACCGCCCGGACCACGTTCCAGCGCACCCAGGTGCTCTCGAACACGGCGCGCAGCTCCGCCGGATCGACAAGCCGGGCGGCTCCCGCCTCCAGCCGGTCGTTGAGCGGCACGTTCACCGCCGCGGTCACGGCGAGCACCAGCACGTAGAGCACCAGGGCGGCGATCAGCCACGGCAGCGGCCCGCGCTGCCCGGCCGGCAGGTGCAGCAGGACCGCGGCGAGGGTGCAGACCAGCGCGCCGCCGAAGCAGAGCGCGAACCAGCCGTTGAGGATGGCCTGGTTGATCGAGCGCATGCCGGCGACGAAGGCCCGGTCGTCCACCCGGGCCAGGCCCGGCATCACCGCGTACGCGAAGGCCGCGAAGAGCCCCGCCATCAACCCCGTGGTCACCGTGGCCAGCAGCAGCACGCCGGCCCGGATGTTCGATGCGATCATGGGGTCCATCAGACACCGGAAGCGGTGGACGCTCCATGGCCGGAACGCCCCGAACCATACGCGAGCGTCTACCCTCACGGGGTGGACGTCCTCGCCGACGTGCTCCGCGGGCTGCGCGCCCGGGACGCCTTCCTGCTTCGCACCGTGATGGACCCGCCCTGGTCGATCCGGGTCCGCGACGCCGCCCCGCTGAGCGTCACCACGGTGGTCCGGGGCAGCGCCTGGGTGGGGCCCGACGGCGGCGCGCCGGCGCTGCTGCGCCCCGGCGACGTGGCCGTGCTGCGCGGGCCCGACCCGTACACGGTGGCCGACCAGCCGGACACCCCGCCGCAGGTGGTGATCCATCCCGGGCAGCGCTGCACCACCCTCGGCGGGCAGGAGCTGACCGAGACCATGGCGCTGGGCCTGCGCACCTGGGGCACCCGGCCGGACGGCGCGACCGCCCTGCTCACCGGCACGTACGCCAGCAGCGGCGCGCTCGGCGCCGGCCTGCTCGCGGCCCTGCCGCCGCTGGTGGTGCTGACCGCCGCCGACGGCGACCTGCCGGTCGTCGCGCTGCTCGCCGCCGAATTGGACCGGGACGGCCCCGGCCAGGAGGCGGTGCTGGACCGGCTGCTCGACCTGCTCGTCATCGGGGTGCTGCGCACCTGGCTGGCCCGACCCGGCGCACAACCGCCCGGCTGGTACCGGGCCTACGCCGACCCGGTGGTCGGCCGCGCGGTCCGGCTGGTCCAGCACGACCCGGCCCGGGCCTGGACGGTGGCCGGCCTCGCCGCCGCCACCGGCGCCTCCCGGGCCGCGTTCGCCCGCCGGTTCACCGAACTGGTCGGCGAGCCGCCCATGACCTTCGTCACGAGTTGGCGCCTCACGCTCGCCGCCGACCTGCTGCGCGACACCGAGCTGACCCTCACCGCGGTGGCCCGCCGTGTGGGCTACAGCAGCCCTTTCGCGCTCAGCGCGGCTTTCAAACGGGTCCGTGGCGTCAATCCCCGCGACCACCGCGCCACGGCCTGAGCACGGTCCGCGTCGGCGCTGATCCCGGTAAACCGGCCGCGCGATGTCGCAGCCCGTGGCTACGCTTCCTGCCGGACGCCGCCCCGCCGCACGTCACCCCGCGCCCTCACCGGCGCGCGGCGCCGCCGCCGCCCCCGACCGGACCCGAACCAGGAGACTGTTTGTGACCCAGCAACCTGTCGCGACATCGAACAAACTCGACGCCGCGGTACTCAAGGTGGCCGGCGTCGTCGTGCTCGGCGCGATCATGTCGATCCTCGACGTGACGGTCGTCAGCGTGGCGCTGCCGACGTTCCAGAACGAGTTCGACGCCTCGTACGCCCGGGTGGCGTGGACGATGACCGGCTACACCCTCGCGCTGGCCACGGTGATCCCGCTCAGCGGGTGGGCCGCCGACCGGTTCGGCACCAAACGCCTCTACATGGTGGCGCTGGCGCTGTTCACCATCGGCTCCGGGCTGTGCGCCACCGCCGACTCGATCGGCGAGCTCATCGGCTACCGCGTGCTCCAGGGCCTCGGCGGCGGCATGCTCATGCCGCTCGGCATGACGATCATGACCCGCGCGGCCGGCCCGCACCGGATCGGCCGGCTGATGGCCGTCCTCGGCATCCCGATGCTGCTCGGCCCGATCGGTGGCCCGATCCTCGGCGGCTGGCTGATCGACACCGCCAGCTGGCACTGGATCTTCCTGATCAACCTGCCGATCGGCCTGATCGCCCTGATCTACGCCCAGCTGGCCCTGCCGAAGGACAACCCCGAGCCGTCGGAGTCGTTCGACTTCCTCGGCATGCTCATGCTCTCGCCCGGCCTGGCGCTGTTCCTCTACGGCGTCTCCTCGCTGCCCGAGGCCGGCACCATCCGCGACAACAGCGTCTGGCTGCCCATGCTGGTCGGCGCCGTGCTCGTGGTGGCCTTCGTGTTCTACTCGTTCCGGCCCAAGCACCCGCTGCTCGACCTGCGGCTGTTCCGCAACCGCAACCTGACCATTGCCGCCGCGACCCTGTTCGTCTTCATCATCGCGTTCATGGGCGCGGGCCTGCTGTTCCCGAGCTACTTCCTGCAGATCCGCGGCGAGTCGACGCTGACCGCCGGCCTGCTGATGGCTCCGCAGGGCATCGGCGCGATGCTGACCATGCCGATCGCCGGCATGCTGGCCGACAAGGTGCCGGTCGGCCGCACGGTGCCGTTCGCGCTGGTGCTCATCGCCGCCGGGTTCTTCACCTTCACCCAGGTCGACCCGCACACGTCCTACTGGCTGCTCTGCGGCTCGCTGTTCGTGATGGGCCTCGGCATGGGCGGCACCATGATGCCGATCATGACCTCGGCGCTGAAGACGCTGAACGCCGCCGAGGTGGCCCGCGGCTCGACGCTGGTCAACATCCTCCAGCAGATCGGCGGCTCGGTCGGCGCCGCCGTGATGTCGGTGATCCTGACCAGCCGGCTGAACGGCTCCGAGGTGATCCCCGGCGCGACCGACCCGAGCGGCAAGCCGGTCACCGAGGCCTCGCTGGCCATCGGCACGCAGCTGCGGCCGGAGCTGCTCCAGCAGTTCCCGGTGCCGCCGTCGCTGATCGAGCGCGGGCTCGACTTCGCGGCCAGCTCCTTCGCAACCACCTTCTGGGTCGGCTTCGGGCTGGTGCTGCTCACCTTCATCCCGGCCGCGCTCCTGCCGCGCCGGCGCGAGCCGTCGCACCTGCTCGACGGCGAGGCGGGGGAGGGTCAGCGTCCCACGCCGGTCCCGATCCACTGACCGGCCGGACCGGGCCGCGGGGCGCGTTCCCGCCGGCCCGATCCGGGCAGGCTCG
>NZ_JBEXLR010000167.1:0-7186 GCF_040610095.1 Micromonospora sp. NPDC004540 | reverse complement strand
CCGCTGAGACTGACCCGGACGGCCTCCCCGCTAGCTGGACGGCCGGGGCCCGCGAGACGTTCGCCGCCGTGACCGAGGAGCGTCCCGACACCCGGGACGGCCGGTTCAGCGGCTCAGCGGGACGGTGCGGGGGTGGCCGGTTGACGGTCAGCCGGCGGCGGCGCGGATCGCCTCGCCGATCGGGGTCTCGCCGCCGACCAGTTCCAGGGTGAGCCCGGCGGTGTCCGGGGCGGACAGCAGCGCCAGCAGGACCCGGGCCACGTCGGCGCGGGTGACGGCCCCCGGGTCGACGTGCGGGGCCAGGGTGATCCGGCCGACCGCGGCGTCGTCGGTGAGCCGGCCGGGGCGCAGCACGGTCACGTCGAGGTCCCGCCGGGTGACGTCGTCCTCGGCGGCCTTCTTGGCTCGCAGGTAGGCCGCCCACACCTCGTCGGTGCCGGCCCTCGGGGGCCGGTCCACGCCCATCGAGGAGATCAGCAGGTAGCGGCGGATCCCGGCGCGTTGCGCGGCGTCGGCGAGCAGCACGGCCGCGGCCCGGTCGACGGTGTCCTTGCGGGCCGCGCCGCTGCCGGGGCCGGCGCCGGCGGCGAAGACCACCGCGTCGGCGCCGGCCAGGTGCCCGGCGACGGTGTCGACGTCGGTGTGCTCCAGGTCGCAGACGACCGGTTCGGCGCCGGCGGCGCGCAGCGCGGCCGCGTGCTCCGGGTTGCGGATCAACCCGATGGCGGTGTCGCCGCGCCCGGCGAGTTCCCGCTCCAGCAGCTTGGCGATCTTCCCGTGGCCCCCGGCGATGACGACGCGCATGCCCTCAACGTAGCTGTGCTCCCCGCCTCATGGTTGCGCCTGCTTCGGCAGGGTGAGAACTTCGGCTCCGTCGTTGGTGATGGCGATCGTGTGCTCACTGTGCGCCGTCCGGCAGCCGGTCGCGCTTCGGAGTGTCCAGCCATCGGCGTCGGTGACGAGTTCGGCGGTGTCCGCCATGACCCAGGGTTCCAATGCCAGCAGCAGCCCGGGGCGCAGCCGGTATCCGCGACCGGGCCGCCCCGTGTTCGGGACGTGCGGGTCCTGGTGCATCGTCGAGCCGACGCCATGACCTCCGAACTCGGTGTTGATCGAATATCCCGCCTCGCTGAGGACCGAGCCGATGGCATGGGAGATGTCACCGATGCGAGCTCCCGGGCCGGCGGCGGCGATCCCCGCGCTCAGGGCGCGCTCGGTCGCGCTGATCAGGGCGACGCTCTCCGGGGGGTTCGAGTCGCCCACGATGAAGCTGATGGCGGAGTCGGTGACGACTCCGCCCTTGGAGACGGCGAGGTCGAGCGACAGCAGGTCGCCGTTGGCGAGGGTGTAGTCGTGCGGCAGTCCGTGGAGCACGGCGTCGTTGACCGAGGTGCAGATGTAGTGGCCGAACGGCCCGCGTCCGAAGGACGGCTCGTAGTCGACGTAGCAGGACTGCGCCCCGGCCTCGGTGATCATGTCCTGGGCCCACCGGTCGATGTCCAGGAGGTTCGTGCCCACCTCGCAGCGGCTCCGCAGCGTCCGCAGGATGTCGGCGACCAGGGCGCCGGCCTCCCTGGCCCGTGGCAGTTCGGTGGGGTTCAGGATCTCGATCATGCGACGCCCTACTCGTTCGGCCAATAAGTATCCCGGCCATATTATCCCGGTACTATGATTGGTGTCATGGTCAGGTTGCCGCTCACTCCCGCAGAGGTCGAGCGCGGGCAGCGCCTCGGCACCCTCCTGCGTCAAGCCAGGGGGCAGCGTTCGATGCTCGTCACCGCGCTGGAGGCAGGTGTCTCGCCGGAGACCCTTCGGAAGATCGAGTCCGGTCGGGTAGCCACCCCCGCCTTCCCGACCATCGCTGCGATCGCCGACGTTCTCGGCCTTTCCCTCGATGCGGTGTGGGCGGAGATCAACACCACGGACGGCGCTGCCGCGAGCTCAGATCGCCACGCAGGTGCGCGGCTGGCCTCGTAAGACCCGATCGGCCGGTACACCTTGCCGCGCCGGTTCGGGCCGCGGCGGCGGGTGGTGGTCGCCGAGCGGCGGCGCGCGAGGCAGCATGGACGGGTGACCGAGACGTTCGACGCGTTGACCCGGCTGGTGGGCGCCGGGGACGTGGTGGTGCTCAGCGGCGCCGGCCTGTCCACCGAGTCGGGCATCCCGGACTACCGGGGGCCCAGCGGCGCGGCGCGCCGGCACACCCCGATGACCTACCAGGCGTTCACCCGTGACCCGGACGCCCGGCGGCGCTACTGGGCGCGCAGCCACCTGGGCTGGCGGATGATCGCCCGGGCCGCCCCGAACGACGGGCACCGGGCGGTGGCCCGGCTGCAGCGCGCCGGGCTGCTCGGCGGGATCATCACGCAGAACGTCGACGGTCTGCACACCGCCGCCGGCGCCACCGGGGTGATCGAGTTGCACGGCCGCCTCGACGAGGTGACCTGCCTGGACTGCGGCAACCTGACCTCCCGCGAGGAGCTGGACCGGCGGCTGACCGAGGCCAACCCTGGTTTCGACGCGCGCGTCGCGCACGTCAACCCCGACGGCGACGTGGACCTGCCCGACGACGCGGTGTCCCGGTTCCGCACCGTCGACTGCGGCATCTGCGCCGCCGGCATGCTCAAACCCGACGTGGTGTTCTTCGGCGAGACGGTGCCCGCGCCCCGGGTCGCCGACTGTTTCGCCCACGTCGAGCGGGCCCGGGCGCTGCTGGTGCTCGGCTCCTCCCTGACCGTCATGTCGGGCCGCCGGTTCGTGCTGCGCGCGGCGAAGCTCGGCATCCCGGTGGCCATCGTCAACCAGGGCCCCACCCGCGGCGACGGGCACGCCACCCTCACCCTCGACGCGCCGCTGGGCGCGACGCTGACCGCCCTGGCCGACCGGGTCGCCGCCGGGCCGGTCCCCGCCGCCGTGTGACCGACCCCCGGGGCGGGGTACGACATGAGCCGGAAACACGGTCGCTGGTAGCGTTGACCATGCCGGTACCACCCACGTGGGAGAGACCGCCCGGGAACCACCCGGACGGCGCCGAAGGGGCAGATTCCTCCCCGGAACCTCTCAGGCAAAAGGACCACGTGGGCAGGCGCTGTGGAGCGCGTCAGCGCGACTCAGGGGGAGGCCGACCCGTCGACCTCGCCCCCACAAGGAGCGCAGCCCATGACCGCAGAGCAGTTCGCCGACCGGCACATCGGCCCCGGCCCGGACGACGAGCGCCGGATGCTGGAGACCGTCGGGCACAGCTCCATCGACGAGCTGATGGACGCCGCGATCCCCGAGGTGATCCGCTGGCACGGTGCCCTGGACCTGCCCGCCCCGGCCAGTGAGCGGGAGGCGATCGCCGAGCTGCGCGCCCTGGCCGCCCGCAACACGGTCGCCGTGTCGATGATCGGGCTGGGCTACCACGGCACGCACACCCCGGCGGTGATCCGCCGCAACGTGCTGGAGAACCCGGCCTGGTACACCGCGTACACGCCGTACCAGCCGGAGATCAGCCAGGGCCGGCTGGAGGCGCTGCTGAACTTCCAGACCATGGTCACCGACCTGACCGGGCTGGCCACCGCGAACGCCTCCATGCTCGACGAGGGCACCGCCGCGGCCGAGGCCATGACCCTCGCCCGCCGCGCGTCGAAGAGCAAGAGCCCGGTGTACGTGGTCGACGCCGACACCCTGCCGCAGACCATCGCGGTGATCACCAGCCGCGCCGAGCCGCTCGGCATCGACGTGCGCGTGCTCGACGTGGAGCGCGACGAGCTGCCCGGCGAGTTCTTCGGGCTGCACCTGCAGTACCCGGGGGCGTCCGGGGCGGTCCGCGACCACCGCCCGCTGGTGGACGCCGCGCACGGCGCCGGCGCCCTGGTGACGGTCGCCGCGGACCTGCTGGCGCTGACCCTGCTGCGCCCGCCCGGCGAGATCGGCGTCGACATCGCCGCCGGCACCACCCAGCGCTTCGGCGTGCCGATGGGCTTCGGCGGCCCGCACGCCGGCTACCTGGCCGTCCGCTCCGGGCTCGAGCGGATGCTGCCGGGCCGGCTGGTCGGGGTCTCCAAGGACGCCGACGGCAACCCGGCCTACCGGCTGGCGTTGCAGACCCGCGAGCAGCACATCCGCCGGGAGAAGGCGACCAGCAACATCTGCACCGCGCAGGTGCTCCTCGCGGTGATGGCCGGCATGTACGCCGTCTACCACGGCCCGGACGGGCTGCGGGCGATCGCCCGGCGTACCCATGAGGCGGCGGCGCGGCTGGCGGCCGGGCTGCGCGCCGGTGGCGTCCAGGTCGCCGACGTCGCGTTCTTCGACACCGTCACCGCGACCGTGCCGGGCCGCGCCGCCGAGGTGGTGGCCGCCGCCGCGGAGCACAACGTGAACCTGCGGCTGGTCGACGCCGACCGGGTGGGGATCTCCTGCGACGAGACCACCACGGCCGCGCACCTGGCGGCGGTGTGGGCGGCGTTCGGCGTCACCGGCGTCGACGGGGAGGTGGACGCCGACCTGCCGGCGGAGTTCCGTCGCGACGGCGACTTCCTCACCCACCCGGTGTTCCGCACCCACCACTCGGAGACGGCGATGCTGCGCTACCTGCGCCGGCTGTCGGACTTCGACTACGCCCTGGACCGGGGCATGATCCCGCTGGGGTCGTGCACGATGAAGCTGAACGCCACCACCGAGATGGAGCCGGTCACCTGGCCGGAGTTCGCCCACCTGCACCCGTTCGCCCCGGCCGAGCAGACCGCCGGCTACCGGGAGCTGATCGCCCAGCTGGAGGGCTGGCTGGCCGAGGTCACCGGCTACGACGCGGTCAGCGTCCAGCCCAACGCCGGGTCGCAGGGGGAGCTGGCCGGGCTGCTGGCCATCCGGGCCTACCACCGGCAGCGCGGCGAGGGGCACCGCGACGTGTGCCTGATCCCGTCGTCGGCGCACGGCACCAACGCCGCGTCGGCCGTGATGGCCGGCATGCGGGTGGTGGTGGTCGGCTGCGACGCCGACGGCAACGTCGACCTCGTCGACCTCGACACGAAGATCGACAAGCACCGGGACGCGCTCGCCGCGATCATGGTGACCTACCCGTCCACCCACGGG
The DNA here is from genome assembly GCF_040610095.1 of Micromonospora sp. NPDC004540. Classification (NCBI taxonomy): domain Bacteria; kingdom Bacillati; phylum Actinomycetota; class Actinomycetes; order Micromonosporales; family Micromonosporaceae; genus Micromonospora; species Micromonospora sp. NPDC004540. The sequence goes on along the minus strand of NZ_JBEXLR010000167.1, from coordinate 2,107 downwards.
GTGTACGAGACGGGCATCGCGCAGCTGTGCGCGAAGGTGCACGACGCCGGTGGTCAGGTGTACGTCGACGGGGCGAACCTCAACGCCCTGGTCGGCTTCGCCAAGCCGGGGCGGTTCGGGGCGGACGTGTCGCACCTGAACCTGCACAAGACGTTCTGCATCCCGCACGGCGGCGGTGGCCCCGGCGTGGGCCCGGTGGCGGTGCGGGCGCACCTGGCGCCGTTCCTGCCCGGCGACCCGCTCGGCGCGCACACCGACGGCCGGCCGGCGATCTCCGCGGCGAACCACGGGTCGGCGGGGATCCTGCCGATCCCGTGGGCGTACCTGCGGATGATGGGCGCCGAGGGGCTGGCCCGGGCCACCGGCGTGGCGGTGCTCGCGGCGAACTACGTGGCGGCGCGGCTGCGTCACCACTACCCGGTGCTGTACGCCGGCAACAAGGGCCTGGTGGCGCACGAGTGCATCCTGGACCTGCGGCCGCTGACCAAGGCGACCGGGGTGAGCGTCGACGACGTGGCGAAGCGGCTGATCGACTACGGCTTCCACGCGCCGACGATGTCGTTCCCGGTGGCCGGGACGCTGATGGTGGAGCCGACCGAGAGCGAGGACCTCGCCGAGCTGGACCGGTTCTGCGAGGCGATGATCGCCATCCGCGAGGAGATCGACAAGGTCGGCTCGGGGGAGTGGCCGGCGGGGGACAACCCCCTCGCCAACGCGCCGCACACCGCGGCGATGGTCTCGGGTGACGAGTGGCCGCACCCCTACCCGCGGTCGGTGGGCGCGTACCCGGCTCAGGACCGGGCGGGGAAGTACTGGCCGCCGGTGCGGCGGATCGACGGCGCGTACGGCGACCGGAACCTGGTCTGCTCGTGCCCCGCGCCGGAGGCGTTCGAGAACTGAGGCGCAGCGCGCCGGGGCGGTGCAGTGCCGCCGCCCCGGCCGGCGCGTCGACCGGTGGGTCGACGCGTAGGCTCCTTACGGAGCGTGATCGTTCAGGCGACGAGAGCGTGCCGGGCGGGGCCGCGGTGCGGGGCGATGGTGCTGCCGTCGGGGAGCAGCTCACCGGTGTCCTCGAAGACGATGACACCGTTGCAGAGCAGGCTCCAGCCCTGCTCAGGGAAGCAGGCGATGACGCGTGCGGCTTCGCGATCGGTCGCCTCGGCGGAGGGGCAGGTGGGTAGGTGCTGGCACATCGGGTTCTCCGGACTGTGGGGGCACTGTGTCATGGTTCACATGACCAGTGACGCACAGTACCAAGCGGAAGTGCACGCTATCGAGCAAGGATGCGGCTTGTTCACCCGAAATCGGCTGAACGGATGAGGTTGAACCGACCGGATGGTGTGGAAGCGCTCCCACGGGTGACGGTGGACGCACCCGGAGTGCCGGCGGAGTGCCGGGACCGGCTCGTGGAGCGGGCCCGGCTGGAGTGGCGGCCCGCCGACGGCGGCGACCCGACCGTGCTCGCCCAGGATTTCCTGGCCGCGCACGGCGTCGCCCTGTCCGATCTGGCCCGGCCCGCCGCCCACGACCCGGACGGGACCTGCGGCGGCGCCCTGTTCCTGTCCGCCGCCGCCGGGGCCCGGGCCGCCGGCGGCGCGGTGGGCGCGCCCACCCCGGTGCCGGCGCTGCCGGATCTCGTGGTGGTGGTCTACGCCCACGCCGACCGGCCGGCCCCGCCGCGGCACCCCGGACCGGCCGCCGGCTGGTGGCTGGGGCCCTGGCGGGACAGCTGGACCCCCGCCGCCCACGCCGACGCCGTGACGGCGGTCCGCGACGCCATCGGGCGCGGCGACGTCTACCAGGTCAACCTGGTCGGCCATGCCGCCGCCGGCTACACCGGGGACCCGCTGCCCACCCTCGCGCGGCTGGCCGCGCTGCCCGGCGCCCGCTACGGCGGCACCCTGTCCGGTCTGGGCTGGGCGATCGGCTGCGCCTCCCCGGAGACCCTGGTCGCGGTGGAACACGGCCGCCTGGTCACCCGGCCGATCAAGGGCACCCGCCCGGCCACCCCGGTGGAACCAAGTGGGCCCGCGGGTAATCGCAACGTGGACCGTGCGTAAGCGTCCGCCCGCCCGCGTCGGCCTGGCCGAGCTGGTCGCGCGGTTCC
>NZ_JBEXLR010000166.1:0-7321 GCF_040610095.1 Micromonospora sp. NPDC004540 | reverse complement strand
GTGCTGGTGGCCATCACGCTGGCCCCGGCCCTGCTCGGCTTCGCCGGCCGCAAGGCGCTCCCCCGCAAGCTGCGCGGGCGGGACGCGGTGGCGCCCGGGCACCCGGCCCGCCTGACCGGCCCGCGGTAGCGGCCGCCGCCGCCCACCGCGCCCCGGCTCCCTCCCCGCCCGACAGCTGCACGGCCGCTCCCGGCGGGCGCCGGCCGACGACCACCCCGGCGCCCTCCACTTACGCGATCACCCTGGTGACCAGGAGTTCCTTCATGAGCACAGCCACACCCGTCGTCCGGGCCCGGTGGTGCGACATCGGCCGGATCGCCGATCTCGTCGCCGAGGCCGTTTCCCCCACCGCCCTCGCGGCCTGGCTCGTCCCCGATACGCACCGCCGCACCGCCGTGCTTGCCGCCGTGGCCCGGATCTGGACCGAACACGCGCTGCTCTGCGGCGACGCGTTCCTGCTCCGGGACGGCACGGCGGCGACCGTGTGGTTCCACCGCTACCGGCCGATCCCGACGCCGCACCGGTACGCCGACCGCCTCGCCGCGGCCGCCGGCCCGGATGAGGAGCGCTTCCTCCGGCTCGACGAGACGCTCGCCGCACGGCGACCGGCGGAGGCGCACAACCATCTCGCGCTGCTGGCCGCGCCCGGTCCGGCGGCCGCCCGCCGGGCCGCCGCGGTGCTCGCCGGGGCGCAGCGGTGGATGGACACGCTGAGCCTGCCGACGTACGCGGAGGCGTTCACCGAGAGCGACCGGGACCTGCTCCGGCGGCACGGGTACGCCGACCGGGAGGCCATCGCGGGGCCGGGCGACACCACCACCCACCCGATGTGGCGGCTCTCGCCGTTCTGGGCCGCCCGGTCCGGCGGCCACGGCAACTGGCCCCGCCGGGTCACGAGCCGGCTGCGCAACAGCCGGGCCAGCGGGTGGGCGCTGCGCTGATCCGGCGTCGTCCGGCCGGGCCGGGGCGACGTTCGGGCCGCCCCGGCCGGCGGGGTCAGCGAAGCGGCGGGTTGGCGTACCGGACCAGTTCGAGGGCCTGCTCGGCGAACCAGGCGCCGGCGGCCGGGTCGGCGGTGCCGCCGCGCGCCGGGTCGAGCCCGGTGCCGGTGCCCCGGTCGCACTGGCCGTCGGACTGGCCGGGCGTCTTCACCCAGAGGAACGCGTCGGCCAGCGGGTCACCGGTGGCGGTGGTGGGGCGCACGCCCAGCCCCCGGTCCGGCGGGTTGCACCAGGTCTGCGGGTCCGGCCAGCCCGCACCGGCCGGCGGGGTCCACGGCCCCTGCCCGTTGCGGCTGGTGTCCACCACGAAGTGGGCGAGCCGGTCGGCCGGCACGTCGCCGACGTTCTCGGCGTACCAGGCGTCGGTGCGGCCCCAGGTGCTGAAGTCGGCCGGGTCGGCCGGGTAGTACTGGCTGGCGCACCACTCGAAGTGGCCGCGCGCCCACTCGGGACCCGCGGTGCCGTAGTGGACGCACTTGGAGATCCAGTTGCCGTACTTGAGCTGGCGTTCGGTGGTCTCGTAGTTGGAGACGTTGAGGAAGAAGCCGTCGGCCCGGGCGACGCCGGCCTTGACCAGCCGGTCGGCGGCGTCGCCGACGCCCAGCCAGGCGCTGTGCGTGCCGTCGAGGTAGACGCTGGTGCGGGGCAGCGCGCTCAGCGTGTCGACGGCGTAGTTGAGCATGGCGAACCGGTCGGCGGCGGCGGTCGCCGGGTCCGCCTCGGCCGGGCGGCACCAGTCCTGACTGCCGTTGATGGTGGTGTACCAGGGGATGATGCCGAGGCCGTCCGGTTCCAGGATGACGGCCGTCTCGTGGCCGCCGATGCCCCGGGCGAAGGCGTCGATCCACGCTTCGTACTCGGCCACCGAGGTGGCGCCGCCGGCCGAGTACTGCGCGCAGTCCCGGAACGGGATGTTGTAGGCCACCAGCACGGGCACGGTCTTCTTGCCGGCCGCGCGGCGTACCTCGGCGTTGACGGTCCGGGCGACCTCGGCGGCGGAGCCGCCGGTCACCCAGACCGCCTGGGGCGTACGGATCATGGCGCGCAGTCCGGCCGCCTGCTGGTGCTGCCCGGCGGCGGTCAGGTCGGCGATCTGCGCCACGGCCCCGTGGTCCGGTCGGGGGGTGTAGAAGGTCGCGCCGTCGCGGAGTTCCGCGCCGGCCGGTGCGGGCGAGAAGGGCACGGCCGCGGCGAGGGTCGCGACGACGGCGGCGAGACCGGTCACGGCGCGCCGCCGGAAGGGAGTCAGGGCCACGTCATTGCTCCTGAGGGGACGGGGGAACGGGCGATGGGAGCGTTCCCGCAGCTCGTCCGAGCGTGCCCGGCGCAGCGGCGACTGTCAACGTCTCGAGCCGGCCGACGCGGCGGGCCACCGCGACGAACGCCACTCGGAGAACGGCGGAAGCCTGTGCCGTCACCGCAGGTCCGCTAGCCTGCGACGCGGGCAGGGACACGATTCGGCCGAGCAGTCGGAGGGTATCGGGTGCGGATGCTTCAGACCGGTGACAATGACGCCAACGGTTCCCCGACCCCGACACCGGGGCGGAAGCGCCGGCGGCACCGCCTGCTGATCTTCCTGGCGGTCCTCGCGCTGCTGGCCGGCTCGGGCCTGGTGGCGGGCGGCTACTACTTCGACAGCGTGCCGACCCCCACCGACCTCAAACTCCCGGAGTCGACCACCGTCTACTACGCCGACGGCCGCACGCCGCTGGCGAAGCTGGGCGCCGAGAACCGCACCATCGTCCCGTACGACCAGATGAACGACTCGGCCAAGCAGGCCATCGTGGCGGCCGAGGACCGCACCTTCTGGAAGAACAAGGGCGTGGACTTCAAGGGCGTGCTCCGCGCGGCCTGGGCGAACGTCACCGGCGGGCAGCGGCAGGGCGCCTCCACCCTCACCCAGCAGTACGCCCGGGTCGCCGCCGACCTGCGCGGGGTGACCTACTCGCGGAAACTGCGCGAGGCGGTCATCGCCTGGAAGCTGGACGACAAGTACAGCAAGGAGGAGATCCTCGGCTTCTACCTGAACACCGTCCCGTTCGGGCGGGGGGCGTACGGCATCGAGGCGGCCGCGCAGACCTTCTTCGGCAAGACGGTGCGCCGGGACGCCCCGCCGCAGCAGCAGCTCACCCAGGCCGAGGCGATGGTGCTCTGCGCCATGGTGAAACAGCCCGAGGCGGACCCGACCGACCCCGAGGGCTCCCCCGGCTACGACCCACGGCGCAACGCCACGGCCAAGCAGAACTCGATCGACCGCTGGAACTACATCCGCGACGGCATGGTGAAGCTCGGCTACCTCACGTCGGAGCAGGCGGCGAACCTGGCGTACCCGGACACGGTGAAGGAGATCGACCCCGACGCCGGCCGCTCCGGGCTGGACCGGCCGAGCGGCCTGGTGGTCAACCACGTGCTCAGCGAACTGCGGCAGACCGAGCCGTTCCGCGGCAAGCCGGACGAGGTGATCCGGGACGGCGGCTACAAGATCGTCACCACCATCGACAAGCGGGTGCAGGACGCCGCCGAGGCCGCCGCCGACATCCGCCGGGACACCGCCCCGGAGGCCGTCCGCGGCCAGCCGAAGAACTGGCAGGCCGCGCTCGTGGCGGTGGAGCCGGGCACCGGCCGGGTGCTCGGCTACTACGGCGGTGACAAGAGCTCCGGCGCCGACTACGCCGGCTGGTACCTCGACGAGAACGGCCAGGCCCGCGGGTTCGGCCAGCATCCGCCGGGCTCCTCGTTCAAGGTGTACGACCTGGCCGCCGCCGTCGGCGACAAGATCTCGGTGAAGCAGCGGTTCGACTCGCCCGACACCAAGGAGTTCCCCGAGTCGGGGCGCACCAAGGGCAGCCCGGCCGGCCCGATCCGCAACGCCGAGCACGCGCCCTGCCAGCCGAACTGCGCGCTCTGGGAGGCGACCGTCGCCTCGCTGAACGTCACCTACTTCGAGCTGACCGAGAAGCTCGGCACCGCCAAGGTCATCGACATGGCGAAGCGGGCCGGGGTCGAGTCGATGTGGGAGACCGTCAAGGGCAACCCCCAGCCGCAGCGGGTGGACCTGCGCGACAAGCCCGCCGAGGAGGTCGCCGGCCGGTTCTCCACCGAGGTCGGCATCGGCCAGTACGGCATCAGCGTGCAGGACCACGCCAACGGGATGGCCACCTTCGCGGCCGGCGGCAAGCGCGCCGAGGCGCACTTCGTGCGGTCGGTGACCAAGGGCGACGAGAAGGTGTGGAGCGAGCAGCTCAAGCAGACCGACCTCGGCCTCGACCAGGAGGCGATCAACCAGCTCGACTGGACGCTGCGCCGCGTCAAGGCGGCCAAGCTGGACAACGGCTGGGACTCCGCCGGCAAGACCGGCACCTGGCAGGCCGGGCAGAGCACCACCCAGAACGTGCACACCTGGATGGTCGGCTGGACCGGTGCGCTCGCCTCCGCCGTCTGGCTGGGCACCACCGACGGCAAGCCGCTCAAGACGACGGGCGGCAGCTACGAGGTCTACGGCTCCACCGGGCCCGGGCCGATCTGGCGGCAGTTCATGGAGCAGGCCACCGCGGCGCTGAAGCTCGACCCGGAAGAGTACCGGTTCCAGGATCCGGCATTCCCGGATGACGCCCCGGAGACCACCGCCCCGCCGACGACGCCGCCGGTGACCTCCTCGCCCACCCCGTCGGCGCGGCCGACGCCGAGCCCGACCCCGTCGCGCCCGAGCCCCACCCCGAGCGACCGGCCGACCTCGCGGCCGACCGTCTCACCCTCACTGAGCCCGCTGCCCAGCCTGTCGCCGTCGAAGACCCGGCGACCCGGATGAGCGCGGGCCCGCCGCCGGCGGTGCGATGATCGACGGCATGGTGAACCCGACGACGGAGTCGATCCGGTCGGCCTGGGCGGCGCTGGGCGGGGACCCGGCCGCCGCCGCGACGGTGCGGACGGCCGGTCCCGCCGGGGTGCTGCCGGCCCGGCTGCCGGTCACCGACCTGGCCGTGGCCTGCGTCGCCGCCGCCGGACTGGCCGCCCTCGAGCTGTCCCGGGCCCGCGGCGCCGGGACGGACGGGCCGCTGACCCTGGACAGCCGAGCCGTGGCGGTCTCCTTCACCAGCGAGCGGCACCTGCGGGTGGACGGGCGGGCGTTCAACGGGTTCGCCCCGCTGTCCCGGTTCTGGCCGGCCGCCGACGGCTGGGTGCGTACCCACGCCAACTACCCGCATCACCGGCGGCGGCTGCTGGCCGCGCTCGACCTCGACCCGGCGCGCCCCGACGACGAGGCCCTGGCGGCGACGGTGGGCCAGCGGATCGGCGCCCGCCCGGCGGTCGAGGTCGAACAGCACGTCACCGCGGCCGACGGGCTCGCCGTCGCCGCCCGCACGCCCGAGGGCTGGGACGCCCATCCGCAGGCGGCGGCGGTCGCGGCCGAACCCCTGGTCCGGCTGCGGGCCGACGCCGCGACGGCGGCCCGCCCCGCGCCACCCGCACCGCCCGGGCTGCCCGCCGCCGGCCTACGCGTGCTCGACCTGACCCGGGTGATCGCCGGCCCGGTGGCCACCCGGTTCCTCGCCCTGCTCGGCGCCGACGTGCTGCGCGTCGACTCCCCCGGCCTGCCGGAGCTGGAGCCGCAGCACCTGGACACCGACGCCGGCAAGCGGTCCACCCTGCTCGACCTGGGCCGGGACGCCGACCGCGCCCGGTTCACGGCGCTGCTGGCCGACGCCGACGTGGTGGTCACCGGCTACCGGCCGGGTGCGCTGGACCGGTGGGGCCTCGCCCCCGAGGCGCTGCGCCGGCACCGCCCCGACCTGGTGGTGGCGCGGCTGTCGGCCTGGGGCGGCACCGGCCCCTGGGCCGGGCGGCGCAGCTTCGACAGCCTGGTGCAGGCCGCCACCGGCATCGCCGACATCGAGCGGCAACCGGACGGCGCGCCCGGCGTGCTGCCCGCCCAGGCGCTCGACCACGGCACCGGCTACCTGCTCGCGGCGGCGGTGCTCCGGGCGCTGACCCAGCGGGCGCGCGACGGGGGCGCCTGGACCGCCGAGCTGTCGCTGGCGCGTACCGCCCGGTGGCTGCGGCACGAACTGCCGGCCGGTGCGGCCCCGACCGCCGCCCCGCCGGACCCCGACCCCTGGTGCGCCGAGCGGGACTCGCCCGCGGGCCGCCTCCGGTACGCGCTGCCGCCGGTCACGCTGCCCGGCGGGCCGCGTACCTGGGCGGGCCCGCCGACGCGGTGGGGCGGCGACCCGCCGGCCTGGCTGGCCCGCTGAGCACGGAGCGGAGGAGGAACCGATGGCACAGGAACCGCCGGAGCTGGTGGTGCCCGACGCGGACGCCTGGCGGGACTGGCTCGGCGCCAACCACCACGACCCGGTCGGCGTGTGGCTGGTGCTGGCCAAGCGGGGCGCCGCCGCGCCCACCAGCCTGGACTACGACCAGGCCCTCGACGAGGCGCTGTGCCACGGCTGGATCGACGGCCAGGTGCGGCGCCGGGACGAGGCCACCTACCGGCAGCGGTTCACCCCGCGCCGGGCGCGCAGCCCCTGGTCGGCCCGGAACGTCGGGATCGTCGCCCGGCTGGTCGAGGAGGGCCGGATGCGGCCGCCCGGGCTCGCCGAGGTGGAGCGGGCCCGGGCCGACGGCCGCTGGGACGCCGCGTACGCCGGGCAGGCCACCGCCGAGGTGCCGGCGGACCTGGCCGCCGCGCTCGCGGGGAACGCCCGCGCCCGGGCGATGTTCGACGTGCTCACCGCACAGAACCGGTACGCGATCCTCTACCGGCTCGGCAGTGCCAAGCGGGCGGAGACCCGGGCGCGGCGGCTGGCCGGGTTCGTCGACATGCTGGCCCGGGGCGAGACCCCGTACCCGCAGAAGCGCCGGCCGGCCACGGCGGACTGACCCGCGGGTCAGGGCGCGAGCACGAGTCTCCCCAGTTCGGCGTCCAGGGTGGCCGCGTCCACGCCGCCCGGCCAGCCGCGCAGCAGCGCGCCGCCCTTGGCGATCACGACCACGGCCGGGGGCTCGCGGACCGCGTACGAGCGCCAGATGGTGCCGTCGGCGTCCAGCACGACCGGGTACTCGACCCGGTGTTCCCGCAGGTAGCGCTGGACGTCCTCGGGCTTGTCCTCGGTGGCCACCCCGACGAGGACGACCTCGTCCCGGTGCCGGCGGGCCAGCTCGCTCAGGGCCGCCTGCCGGTCGGCGCAGAGCGTGCACCAGGAGGTGAAGAAGACCAGCACGACCGGGCGCTCGGCCCACAGCCCGGCGAGGGACACCGGGCTGCCGTCGGTGAGCGCGCCGTGCGGGCCGCCCGGGACGGCGAGCAGCGGCGCGACAAG
>NZ_JBEXLR010000165.1:0-7481 GCF_040610095.1 Micromonospora sp. NPDC004540 | reverse complement strand
ATCCGGTCGGCGGCCAGGTGGGCGATCCGCCGGCCGGAGGCCGTGGAGCCGGTGACCGAGAACCCCGCTCGCCACCGGCGCCGGCGTGGTGGTGGCGGTGGTCGACTCGGGGGTGGACCGGTCGCACCCGCAGCTCGCCGGGCGGGTCCTCGACGGCGCCGACTTCCTCGACCCGGGCGGCGACGGCACCCGGGACTGCGCCGGGCACGGCACCGGCGTGGCGAGCATCATCGCCGCCGCCCCCCGGCCGGGGGTGGCCTTCCGCGGGCTCGCCCCGGGCGCCCGCATCCTGCCGGTGCGCGTCAGCGAGCAACAGGTGGTCGACGGGCGGGAGTCGGGGCGCACGGTCGACGCGGCCGACTTCGCCCGGGCCATCCGCTGGGCGGTCGACCACGACGCCGACGTGGTCAACCTCTCCGTCGTGCTGTACGCGGACGACCCCGCCGTACGCGCCGCGGTCGCCCACGCGGTCCGCCGGGACGTCGTCGTGGTGGCCGCCGCCGGCAACCTGCACGACGGCGGCGATCCCCAGCCGTACCCGGCCGCCTACGACGGGGTGCTCGGGGTGGGCGCGATCGGGGCGGACGGTGCCCGCGCCTCCTTCTCCCAGACCGGCCCCTACGTCGACCTGGTCGCCCCCGGCGCCGACGTGCTGATGGCGGCGCCCCGGCAGGGCCACCGCCGGGCGGAGGGGACCAGCTACGCGGCGCCCTTCGTGGCCGGCACGGCGGCGCTGCTCCGGCAGTATCACCCCGAACTGGGCGCGGCCGAGGTCGCCCGGCGGATCGTGACGAGCGCCGACCCGGCCCCGGGACGGGGCGACGGATACGGCGCCGGGGTGCTGAACCCGTATCGCGCGGTGACCGAGTCGACCGTCGGCGTGGTCGACCGGCCGGGGGCCCGCGCCGCGCTGCCGGTCGACCGGCCGGACCCGGCGGGGCTGGCCCGGCAGGCGCGCCGGGCGACGGCCCGGGACCGGGCGCTGCTGGTGGCCGCCGCGACCGGGGCCGCCGCCCTGGTGGTGGTGCTGCTCGCCGTGGTGCTGCCCCGAGGCGCACGCCGCCGCTGGCACCCGGCCGACCCAACCTGACCCCGCTGGAACGGGCACCGCCAAAGCCGCGGGCGGCACGGACGGGAGCGCCCGTGCCGCCCGCCGGCGGTCACTGGAACAGGTTGACGTTGCGCTTCTCGGTGTCGAGGTAGTCGGCCGCGGAGTCCTCCACGGCCAGCCTGATGTCGCGGAGCATGGTTTGGAGGTCCTGCGAGGCGGCCCGCCAGCGGGCCTGCCGCTGCTCGTACGCCCCGCGCGCCTCGCCGGACCAGCTCGCCACCAGCGGGGCGGCGTCGCGTTCGAGCTGCCCGAGCTGGTTCTCGAGGGTGGTCAGCGCCCTCTGGATGTCCGCGCCGGCCTGTTGGAGAGCGGCGAAGTTGACGACCAGCACCTGGTCCATCGATCGGTCCTTCCCGTGCGTCAGAGGGGCAACTGGATGCCGCGGTTGGTGCCCGCCACCCGACCGGCGGCCTCGGTGTCGGACACGTCGTACTGCTGGCCGGCGGTGCGGATCGCGGTCGCGGTTTCCCGCAGCGCCCGCTGGAGGGTCGCCTGGTCCTGCGCCCACTGCTGCTTGACCTGCTCGAAGGAACGCCCGCCGGCGCCCCGCCAGGCCTGCTGCAACACCTCCAGCTCGGCCATCAGGCCGCTGAGCATGGTCTGCAACGACTGGTCGACCTGCTCGAACTTCGCGGCGGTCTGCTGCATCACCGCGGCTTCTGCCTGAGTCTGGGACACCCCGGACGTCACCTCGTCTCCTCGGTCGTGGCGGGTCGCCGGAGCGACCACCGTGGACTCGCCGGAGCGCGCCGCCGGAGAAGGGGGGGAGGGGACGGCCGGCGCGCTCGACGGAACTCGTCGCTGACGGTAGCCGCACGACTCCGGTTCTGCTACCCCTCGGGCTCCCCTGTGGACAACGAAGCTCTACGATGAGCCACGGCGACGTCACCCGGCGAACCGGCGGAGGAGGTGCGGTGACCGCGACCACGACCGGCCGACCGGCGCCCGCGACCGTCCGATCGCCACGGTCGACGGCGCGTCCGGCGCCGGTCGTCCGGGCCGGGCAGGTGGTGACGGCGCAGGTCGCGGTGGCCGCGCTCGTGGCGGCCGTGGGCCGTGGCGTCGCGGTGACCGCGGCCGCCCTGCTGCTGGCGGCGGTGCTGCTGCCCGCCGCATGGGTCCGCCTCCGGGGCCGCTGGCTCTTCGAGTGGCTCGCCGTCGGCGCGGCCTACCTGACCCGGCGCCGCACCCTCCCGGCGGCCTCGGGGCCGGCGGCGCTCCTGGAGCTGGCCTGCCCCGGGACGGTCGTGCGCGCAGCGGAGCTGGCCGGCGGTCCGGCGGCGGTGCTGGAGGACGCCGACGGGATGACCGCGCTGCTGGAGATCGGTGACGCGGACGACCTGCTCGGTGACGGCCGGCGGGAGCTGCCGCCGCCGCTCGGCCTGCTGCCCCCGGCAGGGCCGGAGAGCCCACCGGTCCGGATCCAGCTGCTGTTCTCCGCGTCGCCCGCGCCGGCGCCCGCCGCCGGGGCGGGCGCGGTCGGCACGTCCTACCGCCAGCTCACCGACGGGCGGCTGGCCGGCCGGGTCCGGGCGGTGCTGGCCGTCCGGGTGCTGCGGGCCGACGGCTGGTCGGAGGAGGAGCTGCGCCGGGCGCTGTCCGGCACGGTCCGGCGGATCGTCCGCCGGCTCGGCCCGCTCACCGGCTGCCCGCTCGGCGGTCCCGCGGCGCTGCGCGCGGTGGCCGAACTGGCCCACCACGACCCCGGGGCGCCGGTGCGGGAGAGCTGGGCGGCGGTGACGGTGGGCGGGCTGCCGCAGACCACCTGGCGGCTGCGCCGTTGGCCGGATCCGCGCACCGACGCGGCGCGGCGGCTGGTGCCCCGGCTGCTGGCGCTACCGACGACCGCCACCACCGCCTCGCTCTGCGTGGGGCCGCGCGCCGGCGCGGACGCCGCGCCCACGCCGGCCGAGCTGACCGTCCGCCTGGCCGCCCGGACCGCCGCCGAACTGGCGGTGGCCGAGCGGGCGCTGCGCCGGCTCGCCGCCGATGTCGGTGCGGAGTTGCGCCGGATGGACGGCGAGCACGCGACCGGGCTGGCCGCCACCCTGCCGCTGGCGGTGGCCCGGGCCGCGACCCCGGTCGGGCCCGAGCTGTCCGCCCTGGAGCTCACCCTCGGCGAGTCCGGTCTGATGGTGGGCGCCAACCGGCACGGCGGCGCGGTGACCGTACGCCTGTTCCGCCCCGCGACGACCCGACTGCTGCTGGTCGGCGGGGTCCGCGCGGCCCAGTTGCTGACCCTGCGGGCGCTGGCGCTCGGCGCGCGGGTGGCCGTGCAGACGACCCGGCCAAGGGCCTGGGAGCCGTTCGTGCGCGGGGTCGGCGCCGTGCCGTTGGTCCCGCCGGGGCGGCCGGTCGGCGGCCCGCCCGGGTCCCCGCTGCGCCCGCTGCTGCTGGTGCTCGACGCCGGCCCGGTGTCGGCGGAGGCCGGCCCGGCGGCGGCCTGGCAGTCGGTCCTGGTGGTCCGTGACGAGCTGACCCCGGCCGACACGGCCGCGCTGGCCCGCGCCGACCTGGCGATCCTGCAACCGCTCGACCAAGGCGAGGCGGCGCTGGCCGGCGCGGCGCTCGGCCTCGGCGGCTCGGCGGAGTGGCTGACCCGGATCCGCGACGACATGGTGGCGGTGGTGAACCGGCGGGCGCTGCGCTGGGCGCTGCTCTCCCCGACGCCGATCGAGTCGCAACTGGTCGGTCGCCCGGCCCGTTCCTGAGCCCGCACGGGTTCCGCGAGCCGACGCGGCGTGGCACGATCCCGGCCATGAATTTTCTGAAGGGTCTCCTGATCCGGGTGGGCTCGACGGCCGTGGCCTTCTGGCTGGCCACGCTCCTCATCCCGGGCATCACGCTGGACTCGGATTCGACCACCGAGACGGTGACCACGCTGCTGCTCGTCGCGGTGATCTTCGGCGTCGTCAACGCGGTGCTACAGCCGATCATCAAGACCGTCGGCTGCGGCTTCTACCTGCTGACCCTCGGCCTGATCGCGCTGGTGGTCAACGGCCTGCTCTTCCTGCTCACCAGCTGGATCGCCGGTGAGGCCGGGCTGCCGTTCCACGTGGACGGCTTCTGGCCGGCCGCGGTGCTGGGGGCGCTCTTCGTCGGCATCGTCACCTGGATCCTCGGGGCCGTCCTCGACCGCGACTGAACCCGTCACCCACCGATTCCCGCCCGCTGGCCAGACCAGTGGGCGGGAATTGGCCGGTGAGGCCGAGTCGGGTCGCCTCTAGGGTCGGAGGGGTGCTCACCCTGACCCGCCCCGACGGCTACCTGCTCAGCACCGATCCGGACCGGCTCGACCTGGACCGGGTCCACCACTGGCTCTCGACCGACGCGTACTGGGCGCTGGGGCGCGACCGGGACACGGTGGGGCGCGCCTTCGCCGGGTCGATCGGCTTCGGCGTCTACCGTCCCGAGGACGGGCGGCAGGTGGCGGTGGCCCGGGTGGTCACCGACCGGGCGACCTTCGCCTGGCTCTGCGACGTCTACGTCGACCGGGCCGAGCGAGGGCGAGGGCTGGGCACCTGGCTGGCCGGCGCGGCCCGCGACCACCTGGCCGAGTGGGGCGTACGCCGGATCGTGCTGGCCACCAACGACGCGCACGGGGTCTACGCGAAGGTCGGCTTCACGCCGGTCGACCCGGACCGTTGGATGGAGTACGACAAGCGGGTGACCCAGCTCACTGGAAAGGAGCAAAGCGCCGGTTCACCACTTACGGTGGAGGCGTGAACCAGACCCGTCTCGGCTACCTCTACGGCTTCGGCGCGTACCTGCTCTGGGGTTTCTTCCCGATCTACCTGAAGCTGCTCCGCCCCGCCGGGCCGGTGGAGATCCTCGCGCACCGGATCGTCTGGTCGGTGGTCTTCGTGGCGCTGCTGCTGGCCGCCATGCGCAACATCGGGTTCCTGCGGGCGCTGGCCCGGCGGCCCCGGGCGCTGGCCGCCATCGCGGCCGCGGCCGCGCTCATCGCCGTCAACTGGGGCACCTACATCTACGGGGTGAACTCCGACCGGGTGGTGGAGACCGCCCTCGGCTACTTCATCAACCCGCTGGTCGTGGTGCTGATCGGGGTCTTCGTGCTGCGCGAGCGGCTGCGCCCGGCGCAGTGGGCGGCACTCGGCGTGGGTGGCCTCGCGGTGGCGGTGCTGACCGTCGACTACGGCCGGCTGCCCTGGCTGGCCCTCGTGCTGGCCTTCAGCTTCGCCGGGTACGGGCTGGTCAAGAAGCGGCTCGGGTTGCCCGCCGCCGAGGGGCTCTTCGTCGAGTCGGCGGTGCTGGCCCTGCCCGCGCTGGCCTACCTCGGCTGGCTGGCCCGGCAGGGTGAGGCGACCTTCGGGCACGGCTCCGCCGGGCACACCGTGCTGCTGGTGCTGGCCGGCGCGGCCACCGCGATCCCGCTGCTGCTCTTCGCCGGGGCAGCCAACCGGCTGCCGCTGACCGGGTTGGGCATGTTGCAGTACCTGGCGCCGATCCTCCAGCTCGGCTGCGGCGTGCTGGTCTTCCACGAGCCCATGCCGCCGGCCCGGCTGGCCGGGTTCGCCCTGGTCTGGCTCGCCCTGGTGGTGTTCACCGTGGACGCCCTGCGGCACACCCGCCGGACCCGCGCCGAGGCGCGGGCCGCCGCCCTGGTGCCCGCCGGGACCCGCTGACCGCGCCTCAGCGCGCGTCGTAGGCGAGCACCGGGGTTCCGTCGGCGCGAACCAGTTCGAGGCGCACCAGCTCGCCGTGGGTGAAGTGGGTGGCGCCGACCACGCGGACGTTGTCGCCGGGGGCGGCCAGCCACGTGCCGACCTGCTCCGTCGCGCCGTCCGGGCCGTGCGCCACCAACCGGAAGGTGTACGCCTCGCGGTGACCGGCGCGCTGCTCGTACCCGCAGCGCATGGTGACCTCGGTCCCCCACCGCTTGTCGGTCAGGCCGACCTCGGCGTGCAACGGCACCGGGCCGGCGACCGGCCGCATGGCGGTCATCGGCACCGGCGCCGTCGCCGTGGCGGTCGCCGTTGACGTCGCCGTCGGCGGGGCGGCCGGTGGGCGGACCAGGGACACCCCGACGCCGGCCAGCACGGCGAGCACGGCCGCGGCGAGCGCGGTCAGCGCGTACCGCCGTCGGGACCGGGACCGTTCGCGGCGGCGGCGGTCCCGCGCGGCGTCGAGCAGCGCGGGCACCCGGGAGGTCTCCGTGGCGGACGGCAGGAACTGCTCCAGCCCGGCCGGGTCGAGCCGGCCCAGCAGGCCGGGCAGCACGGCGATCTCGGCCACCGCCTCCCGGCAGGAGGCGCAGCCGGCCAGGTGCCGCTCGTAGGCGGCCCGGTCGGCGGGGGCGAGGGCGCCCAGCACGTACGCGCCGTCGTCGTGCGCGAACTCGCAGCGGGTCATCCGGTCACCCCCATTTCAACCAGCACCAACCGTAGTGAGCGCAGCGCGTAGTGGGTGCGCGACTTCACCGTGCCCGGCGGCACCCCGAGTCGGGCGGCCGCCTCCGCCACCGACCGCCCCTGGTAGAAGCACTCGACCAGCACCTCGCGGTGCGTCGGGCTGAGCCGGTTCAGCGCTTCGGCCACGGTCCACGCCTCCACCGCGCGCTCCGTCTCGTCGACCGTCTCGGCAGGTTCGGGCAGCTCGTCGGTGTAGACCTCGCCGACGCGGGTGGACCGCCGGCGCCAGGCGTCGATGGCGAGGTTCCGGGCGGTGGTGAAGAGCCAGGCGCGGACCGAGCCGCGTCGCGGGTCCAGCGACTCGGGGTGCCGCCAGGCCCGGAGCAGGGTCTCCTGCACCAGGTCCTCGGCGCGCGTGCGGTCGCCGTTGACCAGCCGGAGGGCGTGCGCGAAGAGCGCGTCGGCATGCTCGTCGTGCAGCGCGCGCAGCAGTTGGGCGTCGTGGTCGCTGATGGCGGTACCTCGCTTCCGGCGGCGGGGAGACCGGCGATGCGTTCGCCCCTTGATACGTGCCGTGACGCCGAACGGTTCAGCCGCAGGTCACGCCGCAGGTGTTCACGTCCGGTTCATGTTCCCGCCGGTGCCCGCTCACCGCACCCTGGCAGCGTCCGGCCCGTACGCGCGCCCGGGCGGATCCGGGCGCGCCACCGACGTCCGATCAGGAGGCTCCACCCCATGAGCGACCGTCCTCGGCTGCTCCCGCTGCTGGGCGCCACCCGCCACGGCGCCCGGGACGCCATGACCTGCCTGTACCGGTGCGGCAACGCCTGCGACCACCCGGTGCCGAACCGTTCCGACAACCCCTACTTCGGGGACCTGGTCGACGCCGAGGTCTCCCGGCGCGGCGTGGTCCGGGCCGGCGCCGCCGGCGCCCTGGTGCTCGGCTTCGGCGGCGCCGTGGCCGGCGCCCTGGCCGGCGCGGCCCCGGCCGCCGCCGC
>NZ_JBEXLR010000164.1:0-7589 GCF_040610095.1 Micromonospora sp. NPDC004540 | reverse complement strand
TGGGACAGGTCGAGCCCGGCGACCTGCCCCGGCACGCCGCGGAACATGGGCGCGCCAGGCGCGGGCGACCGGATGTCCGCGCCGGCCGACGAGCGCAGCGGGCGCGCGGGCCGGCCGGAGGATCCGGGGGCCGCCGAGCCGGTGGACGCCGACGCGGACGCCTGGTTCCTGCCGAGCGAGCCGGTGTCGCCGGCCGCTCCGGCGGAGGCCTCCGTCCCGGCACTCGCGGACGAACCGGTGTCGCCCGCCGCGGCCGGACCGGTCGATCCGACGGCCGGGAGCCCGGTCAGCGCGCCGCCGGCCAGCACGGCGGTCAGCACCCCACCGGCCAGCGCGCCGCCGGCCAGGCCGCCGGTCAACGAGAGCACCGACCCGGGCCGGCCGGTCGAGGTGCCCACCGCGGCCGGTTCACCGACCGGGCCGACGCCGGCGCCGTCCGCCCCGGCGCTCGTCGGGCCGGAAGCCGACCCGACCGCGACCCGGGCGGCGCCGGAGGTGTCCGACCCGGCGGACGATGCTCAGCGCCGCTCGGAAGCGGCCGACGCGGAGCCTTCCGCCCCCGCCGTCGGCCTCCGGGCCGGGTCGGACCCACGAGCCATCCGGTCGCCGGAACCGTCCACTGCCGCCGAGATCGGCTCGGACAGCGCTCGCTGGGCACCCGACGCCCGACCCGTCTCGGGCGTGCCCGGGCCGGCAGCCGGCGTCCCCACGCCGCCGGCAGCGGCACCCGCCGGCCCGGTCCCCGGTGCCTCCGGATCCATCACCACACCGGCGGGACCGTCCGCGGCGACGGCCGCGCCGGCCCGACCCGCTCCGGCGCCGTGGACCCCGCCCGTCGCCGACCCCGCCGGCACCGACACGCAGGCCACCTCCGGCCCAGCCGCACCGCACCCGGCCACGCCGGTCTCCGCAGCGCCCGCGCCCACCGCGCAGGAGTCGGCCGGGGCCGCCGACGCCGCGCCGACCACAGCCCCGCAGCGGCCGAACCCCACTCCCGACCAGCAACGTCCCGTCGCGGGCCCGCCGGCCCAGGACGCGCCGCCCACCGTGGCCGACGCACCCGCCAACTCCACCCCGGCCCGAACCGCCGCACCCACGCCGGCAGCCGCACCGAACGACAGGGAAACGGCCGAGACATCCGTCGACTCCACCCCGGCCGGACCTGCCGCAGCCGCACCGAGCGACAGGGAAGCGGCCCAGGCATCCGCCCACCCCGCTCCGGCCGGAGCCACCGCACCCAGCCCGACGCGGGCGCACAGCGACATGGAAGCGGCCGACACCTCACCCAACCCCACGCCAGCGGCCGCAGAGCGCGACAGCGAAGAGGCCGAGCCGGATGCCGGCGGCGAGCGGCGGGAGGCGCGACCGGCGGACCCCGAGCAGGCGCTCGCCGCCATCCGCTGGCGGCTCGACCCGGAGACGCTCCGCGAGGAGGCTCCCGATGCCGACGAGCTGCGCGAGATCCGGGACGGCCTCACCGGCAAGCTCGGCAGCGCGCTGGACAACCGCAGTCGGGCCCGGCTGCTCAGCCTGCGCTCGGTGGCGTCCCGGGTCCTCGGCGAGCTGGACGACGCGCTGGCCGACGCGCGGCTCGCCCTGACGTACGCGGAGGCCACCGGCGAGTTGCGGCGGACCGCGCTGGCCCGCGCCCGGCTGGCCGAGGTGCTGCGCTGGCGGGGTGAGCACGCGGAGGCCGACCGGCTCTTCGCCGAGGCCAACTCGCCGGAGCTGCCCGACCGGCTTCGCGCGGTGCTGCACGAGCACGCCGGCCGCTCCTGCTACGACCAGGGCCGGCTGACCGAGGCGTGCCTGCACTTCGAGCGGGCGCTGGACCTGCGCCAGGGCGAGGACCCGGAGCTGAACGCCCGCACCACCCTGGCGCTGGACGCGGTCGCCGAGCGGGCGGCGACCGGCGGGTTCGGGCCGAAGCCGCGCAGCCGGGAGGCGGTCCTGGGCGGCGAGCGGCACCCGGTGCCGACCTTCGACGAGGAGCAGGAACTCTGGGGGTACGCGGACGCCGAGGGCGAGCTGGTGATCGCGCACCGGTACGCCGAGGTGCAGCCGTTCCGCGAGGGCCTGGCGTGGGTACGCCGCCCGGAGGCGTCCCGCTGGGCGCTGATCGACACGACCGGCGCGGCGATGATCGAGGCGAACAACGGCTACCGGGCGGTGGGCTCGTTCTCCGAGGGGCTGTCCTGGGTGTCGATGGACGGCAAGGGCCGGTGGATGGCGGTCGACCCGACCAACATCGTGAAGATCCCGCCGGGCTTCGAGGACGTCCGGCCGTTCCGGGGCGGCCTGGCGGCGGTCCGGCAGAACGGTGGCTGGGGCGCGGTGGACCGGACCGGCCAGGTGGTGGTGCCGACCCGGTACCACGGTCTCACCACCGCGCTGGCCGACGGCCGGCACGTCGACGGCTTCACCGAGGACGGCCTGGCCGGGGTGGAGCTGGCCGGCCGTCGGGGGGTGGTGGACCGGACCGGCCGGGTGCTGGTCACGCCGGCGTACCCGACGTTGGTGGTGCATCCGGTGGCGTTCCTGGTGGGCGACGAGGCGGGCCGCTGGGGTGCGCTGGACCGGCGGGGCGAGCCGCTGATCGACCCGGTGCATGCGAGCCCGGCCGCGGTGGTCGCGGAGATCGACCGGCTGCTCGCCGACACCAGCCCGGTGCTCTGACGCCCGGCCGGCTGAGCGTCACACCCCGTCGCGCCGCGCGCCGGTCATGATCGGGCGGGGCTAGGGTCGAGGCATGGAATTCCGACACCTAGGCCGCTCGGGCCTGCTGGTCAGCGAGATCTCGTACGGCAACTGGATCACCCACGGGTCGCAGGTCGAGGAGGAGGCGGCCACCGCCTGCGTGCGGGCCGCCCTGGACACCGGCATCACCACCTTCGACACCGCCGACGTCTACGCCGGCACGAAGGCCGAGGAGGTGCTCGGCCGCGCGCTGAAGGGCGAGCGGCGCGAGGGGCTGGAGATCTTCACCAAGGTGTACTGGCCGACCGGGCCGGGCCGCAACGACCGCGGCCTGTCCCGCAAGCACATCATGGAGTCGATCAACGGCTCGCTGCGCCGCCTGCAGACCGACTACGTCGACCTCTACCAGGCCCACCGCTACGACTACAGCACCCCGCTCGAGGAGACGATGGAGGCGTTCGCCGACGTCGTGCACTCCGGCAAGGCGCACTACATCGGCGTCTCGGAATGGAAGGCGTCGCAGATCCGGGAGGCGCACGGGCTCGCCCGCGAGCTGCGCATTCCGCTGGTCTCCAGCCAGCCTCAGTATTCGATGCTGTGGCGGGTCATCGAGGCCGAGGTCATCCCCACCAGCGAGGAGCTGGGCGTCGGCCAGATCGTCTGGTCGCCGATGGCCCAGGGCGTGCTCTCCGGCAAGTACCTGCCGGGCCAGCCGCCGCCGGCCGGCTCCCGGGCCACCGACGAGAAGTCGGGTGCCGGTTTCATCGCCCGGTTCATGACCGACGAGGTGCTCACCCGGGTGCAGCGGCTCAAGCCCCTGGCCGACCAGGCCGGGCTGACCATGCCGCAGCTCGCCATCGCCTGGGTCCTGCAGAACCCGAACGTCTCCTCGGCGATCGTCGGCGCGTCCCGGCCGGAGCAGGTGCACGACAACGTGAAGGCGGCGGGCGTGAAGCTCGACGCCGACCTGCTCAAGGCGATCGACGAGATCGTCGAGCCCGTCACCGAGCGGGACCCGGCGAAGACCGAGAGCCCGGCGCAGCGTCCGTGACGCTCTCCCCGGGCCGGCGCGACCTCCGCGCCGGCCCGGGGGCCCCGCCGAGGTACGCACAACCCGGAGCGCCCCGCCGCTGCGCGACGGCTCCCGGCTCCGGAGGTCAGCTCTCCCAGAACCGGATCAGGTGCCACCCGAGGCTGTAGAGCTGGGGCGGCAGGCCGAGCAGGTCCCCGACGGAGAAGACCGCGCCGAAGAACCAGCCGTTGATCCGCGGGCTCCACAGCAGCGCGAACAGCAGGATGAAGCCGTACGGGGCGAACAGGTCGTACATCCGCCGGTACTGCGGGCTCAGCCACGGCTCGATCATGTTGCCGCCGTCCAGGCCGGGCACCGGCAGCAGGTTGAGCACGCTGGCGGTGAGCTGGAGGAACGCCAGCAGCCCCACGCCGGCCCAGAACTCCAGCGGCCCGCCGAAGTCCAGGCCGATGTGCACGGCCAGCACCAGCAGCAGGGTGAACAGCACGTTGGTGGCCGGCCCGGCCAGGCTGACCAGGGTGTGCCGCAGCCGGCCCGGGATGGCGTGCCGGTCGACCCAGACCGCGCCGCCGGGCAGGCCGATGCCGCCGAGCAGCACCACGACCACGGGCAGCACGATGGACAGCAGCGGGTGGGTGTACTTCAGCGGGTTCAACGTCAGGTAGCCCCGGTGCGCGATGTCCCGGTCCCCCGCCCGGTACGCGACCACCGCGTGGGCGTACTCGTGCAGGCAGAGCGAGATCAGCCAGCCGGACACCACGAAGAGGAAGACGTCGAACCGGACGTTGCCGAACCGGTTCCAGGTCATCACCCCGCTGGCCACGAAGATCGCGACCAGGGCGAGGAAGATCGCGCTGGGCCGGAACGCCGCCTTGGGCACCCCGAGCACCAGCGGGTCGCGCGGGCGGTCGTAGCTCGTCATTCGGCCGGGGGCAGCAGGCTCATCCGGTACTCCACCCGGTCGTCCTCGACGAGCGCGACGGAGGTGACGCCGGACGCCGCGAGCTCCCGCCAGGCCTGGCCGATCCACGACTCGGCGTCGGCCTGACTGGGGAACGACTCACCCGGTCCGTCGACCGAAGCGCCGTTCGTGCCCTCGTACCGCCAGCTCCACGCCATGCCGCGTCTCCCCTCGCCGCCGTCGCCCTGGGACGGAAACCCCCGCAAGCCTAGTCGGCCGAACGCGGGACGGCCCGGCCGCCATGGATCATGCCCACCGCCCGGCCGGTACGGTGACGCGGTGCTGACTCAAGGAGTGGTGCTCAGCGATCGCTATCGGCTGGGCGAACGCATCGCGACGGGCGGCATGGGGGCCGTCTGGAAGTGCACCGACACCCTGCTGGGCCGCGAGGTCGCGGTGAAGGTGCTGCTGCCCTCGCTGGTCGCCGACCCCGAGTTCACCACCCGCTTCCACGCCGAGGCCCGGATGCTGGCCGCGCTGCGCCACCCCGGCATCGTCCAGGTGCACGACTTCGGCTCCGCCACCCTCGCCGACGGCAGCCAGGTCAGCTACCTGGTGATGGAATACGTCGACGGCGAGCCGCTGGTCACCTGGATCCGGCGGGCCGGCCGGCTCGACCCGGCGTCGACCATGTCGGTGGTGGCGCAGGCCGCGCACGCGCTGCACGCCGCCCACGTCGCCGGGATCGTGCACCGCGACGTGAAGCCCGGGAACCTGCTGGTGAAGCGGGACGGCACGGTGGTGCTGGTCGACTTCGGCATCGCCCGGGCCAGCACCATGGCGGGCATCACCGCCGCGCACATGGTGCTCGGCACCGCCTCGTACATGTCACCGGAGCAGGCCGCCGGCCAGCCCGTGTCGCCGGTCACCGACGTCTATGCGCTCGGCGCGGTCGCCTACTTCTGCCTGGCCGGGCGGCCGCCCTTCGAGGGGGACAACCCGCTCCAGGTGGCCATGCGGCACGTCCAGGACGAGCCGCCGCCGCTGGTGGGCATGCCGCCGGCCGTGGTCGAGGTGGTCCGCCGGGCGCTGGCGAAGCGCCCGGCCGACCGCTTCCCGAGTTCGCTCGCCCTGGCCGAGGCCGCCCAGGACGCCCGGGACGCCACCCTCGCCAGCCTTCCCGTCGCGCCCCGCCCGCCGTGGGCGGTGGCCGGGCCCGCCGTGCCCGGCCCGGCCGTCCTGCCGGCGCCCCCGCCGACGCCGAACCCGCCCGGCGGTACGCCGCCGGCCGGCCAGCCGCCCGCCGCGTTCCCGGCCGCTCCGCTCTCCTCCGCCGGCACCGCTCCGGCCGCCCGCCCCGCGACGCCCGGCCCCGGCCCCACTCCCGGGCAGGTCTCCGCCACGTCCGGGGCCGGTCCCGCTCCCGGGCCCGTTCCCGCGGCTCCCGGACACGCCTCCGCCGCTCACGGACCCGTCCCCGCGGCTCCCGGGCCGGTTTCCGCCCCGGGGCCGGCCTGGTCAGTCGGCGTCGCGCAGCCGGGCCCGAATCCCGGCCACGGGCCGGTGCGGGACCGGCACGCCGGTTCGGGCGTACCGCCGACGCTGGAGGAGCCGGCCGAGCGCCGGCGTCGCGGTCGGGCGCTGGCGCTGGCCGGTGCGGCCGGCGTGGTGCTGGTCGCCGTGCTGACCGCGGTGGTCGTGGCGGTCCTGCGCTCCCCCGGCGACACGGACCCGGGGCAGCGTCCGGCCGCGCTGACCGGGGAGTCCGCGGTCGCCGACCCCGGGCAACCGGACGTGTCGGCCGGCGCGAGCGCCGGCGCGGACCCGACGCCGAGCCGCACCGGGCGGCCGAGCCGGTCGCCGTCGGCCACGCCGAGCCGCCCGGCGGCGGGCGGCGGCGGCACCCCGTCGACCGGTGACCCGGCGCCGACCACCGGCGCGCCCGCGCCGACCGGCAGTACCGCCGCCCCGCAGAAGCCCAACCCGTACACGGCGGGGCAGGTGTGCGGCAGCGGCTACCAGGTGATCGACTCAGCGACGCTGACCGCCGGCGGGGTCCGCCAGGGCCGGGTCTACCTGCTCTACAGCACCGCGAGCGGCGCCAACTGCGTGGTCACCCTCAAGGACGCCGACGTCGGGCGGGCCACCACGGTGGCCGCGTACCTGGAGGTGCAGGGCAAGGCGCGGCACACCGAGAGCGGCGGCTACCAGTACTACGCCGGGCCGGTGCGGGCCACCGCCGCCGGGGTCTGCGTGAAGTGGGGCGGGTCGGCGGGCGGGGCCAGCTACGCCAGCCCGCTCGAGCACTGCGACTGACACCGGGCCGGCGGGCGGCGACCCGCCGGGCGGCTTTAAGGTACGGGCATGTCCGTTGACGGGTGGAACACCCTCCTGGTGCTCGGCGGTATCCGCTCGGGCAAGTCGGAGTTCGCCGAGTCGGTGGTGGCCGACGCGCCCACGGTCCGGTACGTGGCCACCGCCCCCGAGGGGGACCCGGAGGACACCGAGTGGGCGACCCGGCTCGCGGCGCACCGCTCCCGCCGGCCGGGCAGCTGGACCACCGAGGAGACCGCCGCCGACCCCGGCCGGCTGGCCGAGGTGATCGCGGCGGCCGGGCCGAACGAGACGCTGCTCGTGGACGACCTGGGCGGCTGGGTGACCGTGCTGCTCGACCCGGCCCACCAGCCGGCCGACGACACGGCGACCATCGCCGAGCTGGCCGCGGCAATCCGGACCAGCGTCGCCCGGCTGGTGCTGGTCAGCCCGGAGGTGGGCCTGTCCCTGGTGCCCACCACGCCGCTGGGCCGGGCGTTCACCGACGCGCTGGGCGCGACCAACCGGGCCGTCGCCGACGCCTGCGACGCCGTCGCGCTGGTGGTGGCCGGGCAGACCGCCTGGCTGAAGCCGGCCGCCCCGGCGCAGCCGGCCGGGCCCGCGCCGGCCGGCCCCGGCCAGGCG
>NZ_JBEXLR010000163.1:0-7748 GCF_040610095.1 Micromonospora sp. NPDC004540 | reverse complement strand
GGAGGGTGGGCGGCCAGCCCCGCCCGCTGCCCGCCGCGGTCGACGTGGCCGCGTACCGGATCATCCAGGAGGCGCTGACCGACGCGCGCCGGCGTGCGCCGGCCGCGGCCGTCGCGGTCCGGCTGCGCTACGACCCCGCCGGCCTCACCGTCGAGATACGCGGCGACGGGCCCGCCGTCCCGGGCGCCGACCTGTGGGCACGGGCCGAGTCGGTCGGCGGCACCCTGCACGCCGGCCCGCGCCCCGAGGGCGGCTGGCTGGTCCGCGCCGAACTGCCCGCCCCGGAGGACGAGGCGGAGCCGGCCTGACGGTCCCGGGCCCTTCCGCGCCGGCCGCGGCGGACCTAGAGTGAGGGCGGCGACCGCGAGGTGGCCGGTGACCCGACGGGAGGCGCAACCCGTCGGGCCCAGGCGCGACCGCGTCCACCGGTGCCGTCGGGCCGCCCGCATCCGGTCGCCCTCGCCCCGGTCCGCTACGGAATCCCCCCATCACGACAGGGGAGAAGGACAAATGGCGCGACCCATCACGCTCTTCACCGGCCAGTGGGCCGATCTACCGTTCGACGAGGTCTGCCGGCTCGCCGCCGACTGGGGGTACGACGGCCTGGAGATCGCCTGCTGGGGCGACCACTTCGAGGTCGACAAGGCGCTCGCCGACGAGTCGTACGTCGACCGCAAGCGGGCCACCCTCGCCAAGCACAACCTGCAGGTCTTCGCCATCTCCAACCACCTCGTCGGGCAGGCGGTCTGCGACCACCCCATCGACGAGCGCCACCAGGACATCCTTCCCGCCCGGATCTGGGGCGACGGCGAGCCGGAGGGCGTGCGCCGGCGTGCCGCCGAGGAGATGAAGGACACCGCCCGGGCGGCGGCGAAGCTCGGGGTGAAGACGGTGGTCGGCTTCACCGGCTCGTCGATCTGGCACACCCTGGCGATGTTCCCGCCGGTCCCGCCAGCCATGATCGAGCGCGGCTACCAGGACTTCGCCGACCGGTGGAACCCGATCCTGGACGTCTTCGACGAGGTCGGCGTGCGCTTCGCCCACGAGGTGCACCCCAGCGAGATCGCCTACGACTACTGGACCACCAAGCGGGCCCTCGAGGCGATCGACCACCGGCCCGCGTTCGGGCTGAACTGGGACCCGTCGCACTTCGTCTGGCAGGAGCTGGACCCGGTCAACTTCATCTTCGACTTCGCCGACCGGATCTACCACGTCGACTGCAAGGACGCGAAGGTGCGCACCGGCGACGGCCGGCGCGGCCGGCTCTCCTCCCACCTGCCCTGGGCGGACCTGCGGCGGGGCTGGGACTTCGTCTCCACCGGCCACGGCGACGTGCCGTGGGAGGACTGCTTCCGCGCGTTGAACGCGATCGGCTACACCGGCCCGATCTCGATCGAGTGGGAGGACGCCGGCATGGACCGCCTGGTCGGCGCGCCCGAGGCGCTCCAGTTCGTCCGCCGGCTCGCCTTCGACGCCCCGTCCGCGGCCTTCGATGCGGCCTTCTCCACGAGCCGGGACTAGATTCGTCGGCCGCTACGAACTTGATGGCGTGAACGACTCATCCGCTCCGCCGGGCGGCGGCCCCGGACGGTCGGCGGGTGAGTCACCCGCGTCATCAAGTTCGTAGCACCGAGACAAACGGTCCGCCGCCGGTGCGGGACGGTGGGGGCGGTCAGCAGGCGGCGAAGACCTGGTCGCTGACCAGCCGGGCCGCGCCGACCAGGCCGGCCCGGTCGTCGAGGTCGGAGAGGACGATCGGCATGCTGCCGGTGGCCAGCGGGGTGGACCGCCGGTAGACCACGCCCCGGATCTCGGCCAGCAGGACCGGCCCGATGCCCGGTGCCGCGCCGCCGATGATCACGATGGCCGGGTTGACGAAGCTGACCAGGCCGACCAGCACCTGCCCGAGCCGGCGGGCGGCGTCGCGGATGAGCGTCTGCGCGGCCGGATCCCCAGCGGTCGCCGCCGTGGCCACGTCGGCCACGGTGAGCGCGCCGGCTGCGGCCAGCCGGTCGGCGAGCGCCGTCGAGCGCCCGGCCCGCGCCGCCGTCACCGCCTCCCGCACCAGGGCGGCATCCCCGCAGTACGCCTCGACGCAGCCGCTGTTGCCGCAGCCGCAGAGCGGCCCGTCCTCGGCGAGCTGGAGGTGCCCGATGTCCCCGGCGCCGCTGGTCGCGCCCCGGTAGAGCGCTCCGCCGAGCACCAGCCCGCAGCCGACCGCGTCGCCCAGCTTCACGTAGAGGAAGTCGTCGAAGGGCCGGCCGGTGCCGGCGTGCCGCTCGCCCAGGGCCATCACGTTCGCGTCGTTGTCGACCTGCACCGGGCAGCCCAGCTCGGCGGCGATGGTGTCGCGTACCGGGAACTGGTGCCAGCCGGGCAGGGCGGGCGGGGAGATCGGGGTGCCTTCCCGGACCGCCACCGGCGCGGGCAGCGCCACCCCGACGCCGGCCAGCCGGGCCAGCCCGGCCTCGGCCCGCAGCTTGCCGAGCAGCTCGACCGCCCGGCCGACCACCACCTCGGGGCCGAGCCGCACGTCGACCGGCTCGTCGTGCCGGGCGAGCAGGGTCAGCTCGCCGTCGGTGAGCGCGACCTCCAGGCGCCCGTCGCCGACCCGCACCGCGCCGAAGCGGACCTGCCCGCCGACCCGCAGCAGCGAGGAGCGCCGCCCGCCCCGGGACGCGGCCGGCCCGGCGGTCTCCACCAGGCCCTGCGCGGCCAGCCGGTCCACCTCGGCGATGAACCGGGCCCGGGGCAGGCCCAGGGCGTCGGCCAGTTCGACCCGCGAGCGCGGGCCGTCGTCGCGCAGCAGGCGCAGCAGCCGCGCCTGGTCCGCGCTCTCCGGTCCGACCATCGTCATCACGATCACCTCCCCCCGAATGTGCCACACCCGCGTCACAGCCGCGTGACGCGAGGGGGCCGCCCCGGTTTCCCGGTGCGGCCCCCTGCGATCGAACGGTCGGGTCGGTCAGCCCCGCAGACCCGACATGTGCTGGTAGCTGATCTCCGCGAAACGCAGCGACCGGCCCGGGTCGGCGGCGCCGCCCGGCGCGTTGTCCTGCTCCCACATCGGGTTGTGGTAACCCTTCGCGCCCATGTTGGCGAAGAAGTTGCCGTAGTCGATGTCGCCCTCGCCGAGCGGCACCATCGCGTAGCCGGCCGCGGTGGCCGGGTCGTAGGTGCCGTCCTTGGCGTGGAACAGCGGGAACCGGATGGGCTGGGCGGCGACCACGGCCAGCGGGTCGAAGACGTTGGTCTGGGTCACGCCGTCCGGGTCGGTGTAGCTGCGGAACCGGTGCTGGGCCACGTGCGCCCAGTAGATGTCCATCTCGAACCAGACCCACTCCGGGTTGGTGCGCCCGATGAAGTACTCAAGCTTGCGCACGCCGGAGGACCGGGTCGGCCGGCCCAGCGCGTCCAGCGGCCCGCTGTCCAGCAGGAAGTTGTACGCGGCGTCGTGGTTGTGCGTGTACAGCTTCAGGCCCCGGGCCGCGGCCATCTCGCCGAAGGTGTTCCACCGGTCCACGGCGGCGTCCCAGTCGGCCTTGAAGTTGCTGCCGGTCGGGTCGCTGCCGGTGCCGATGTGCGTCATGCCGAGGATCTCGGCGGTGTCCAGCGTCTGCTCGAACTGGGCGACGGTGGCCGGGGTGACCGTGCCGGGGACCGAGGCGTGCGAGCCGTTGGCGCGCAGCCCGTTGTCGTCCAGGATCTTGCGGATCTCCTGCGGGGTGATCTGCCGGCCGAGGATCGAGGTGTGCTGGGTGTACCCGGCGAACTCGACCTCCTTGTAGCCGATCTCGGCGAGCCGGCCCAGGACCCGCTCGAACCCGAAGGGCACTCCGCTGCCGTCGTCGGCGGCGCCGATCCGGTCGCGGACGCTGTAGAGGATGATGCCCCGCTTGCCCGTCGGGACGAGCACCCCGTTGCCGGCGAAGGCGGCCGACGGGAGCCCGGCGGCGCCGACGGCGACGGCGCCCGCCGCCCCGGCGATGGTGCCGAGCATCCGGCGGCGGCTCATCCCGTGCGATGTGTCGTTCATGTCGTGACTGCCTTTCTCGCGGTGCTGGTGGTGTGTGGAGGAAGAAGGCCGGGTGGGGCCGCCCGGGTGGCGGCCCCACCCGGGCGTCACGGGGTGACGCCGATGCCCTGGCCGGTGAACTCGACCCAGTTGAGGTTGCCGAAGCCGCTGGCCGGGCCGCCGGGGACGGTGGTCAGGACCAGGTAGAGCTTGTGCGAACCGCCCGGGTCGGTGACCGGCACGGTGGTGCTGGTGAAGGCGTTGTTGCCGGAGGTCGCGTTCACCGTGGCCGTGGCCAGCAGCGGGCCGGTGGGGGAGTCCAGCCGGAACTGGACGCCGAACCGGGGCTGCCCGGCGGTGGCGGCGCTGCCCCCGGAGGTGCGCAGCGTGACCGACTGCATGTTCGTGAGGTTCACGGTGTTGTTGATCGCGATCCAGTCGCCGGGGTCGAGGCTGCCGCGCTGCTGCCCGCCCCCGGTGTCCGCGCTGGTGCCGACCGTGGTGCCGGACTCCTCGGTGGCGAACTCGACCTCCTGCCGCTTGGCCTGGACGATCTGCTGGTCCACCGTGGTCAGGGCCGGCTGGCCGTTGGCCCCCTGGTCGGTGTACGAGGCGCTGACCACGCCGTAGATGTAGCCTCCGTGCGAGGCGTCGTCGGCGTCCGTGGGCAGCAGCCCCGAGCAGCCGAACTGGTTGGCCTCACCGTGGCCGTGGCTGTCGTGGCCGAGCACGAAGGTCACCTCGACCTTGGCGCAGTCGACCGGCCCGTCCTCCGGGTCGGTGACGGTGACCGTCCACGGGATGTCGTCGCCCCAGCTGAAGAAGCCGCCTTCGAGCGGGGTGGTGACCGTGACGGTCGGCGCGGTGTTGCCGACCGTGATGGTGGTGTTGGCCGACGCGGTCTTGCCGCTGGAGTCGGTCACCGTCAGCCGGGCGGTGTAGACGCCGTTGGTGGTGTAGGTGAACGACGGGTTCGGGTCGATCGAGTCGGTGGTGCCGTTGCCGTCGAAGTCCCAGGCGAACGAGATGGAGTCCGCCGGGTCCGGGTCCTTCGAGCCGTCGCTGGAGAAGGCGACGGTCAGCGGCGCCCGGCCGTTGGTCGGTGTCGCGTTCAGCACGGCGACCGGCGCCCGCAGGCCCTTGACGTAGCTGAACTTGAGCATCGCCGCGTCCGGGTTGATGTTGAAGAACCCGTCGCCGTACGTCAGCAGGTAGAGGTTGCCGTCCGCGCCCCAGCGCATGTCCATCGGGTTGTCGCAGAGGAACGGCTTGGCCGGCGTGGTGGGCGCCTGCCCGCAGTTCAACACGTTGTTGATCTTCAGGATCTCGCCCTGGTCGTCCAGCCGGATCTCCTTGAGGGTGTCCCGGGTGAACTCACCGAAGATGATCGCGTCGTCGTAGTACTCGGGGAACTTCGTCTCCGACCTCAGCTCCGGGTCGAAGTCGTACTTCGCCGCGCCGTGCGGGCCGACGCCGCCCGTGCCCAGCTCCGGGAAGAGCACCGGGCAGGTCTGCGTCGGAGTCGACAGGTAGGACTCCGGGCAGGGCGTCGGGGCCTGGAACGAGTACCACAGCTCCGACTTCTCCACCCGCGGCAGGTCGGTCAGGCCGGTGTTGTGCCGCGAGGTGTTCTTCGGTGCCGCGCAGTCGAACGGGGCCACCGGGGAGATCGGGCTGGTGGTCCAGTTCATCTCGATGTACGGCAGGTTCGGCTGCACGCACATCGGCCAGCCGTAGTTCGCCGGCTTCTCGACCACCATCATCCGGCCGGTGCCCGCCGGCCCCCGGCCCACCTGAGGCGTCGAGGAGTCCGGGGAGTAGTCGGTGATGTAGGCGACGTCGTCCTTGTCGAGGGTGATCCGGAACGGGTTCCGGAAGCCCATCGCGTAGATCTCCGGCCGGGTCTTGTCGGTGCCGGCCGGGAACAGGTTCCCCGCCGGGACGGTGTACGACCCGTCCGCGCCGACCGTGATCCGCAGGATCTTGCCGCGCAGGTCGTTGGTGTTGGCCGAGCTGCGCCGGGCGTCGACGAACGGGGCCTGGTAGACGCCGGTGGCGCTGACCGAGTCGTTGTGCGGCGAGAAGCCGCCCGACCCGCCGCCGCCGGCCGGGGTGTCGTCGCCGGTGACCAGCCAGAGGTTGTTCTTCGAGTCGAAGGCGATGTCACCCGCCACGTGGCAGCAGGCGCCCCGGTCCACCGGCACCTGGAGGATCTTCTGCTCCGTGCTCACGTCCAGCGACGGGGTCTCGCCGTCGACGAACTTGAACCGGGAGAGCTGGAAGTAGCCCTTCCACTGGTCCCACGCGGCCGGGTTGGTGCTGGTGGTCGGCGCGCTGCCCGTCGGGGTGTCCAGCGGGGGCGCGTAGTAGAGGTAGACCCACTTGTTGGTGGCGAAGTCGCGGTCCACCGCCGGGCCGTACATCCCGTCCTCGCTGTTGGTGTAGACGGGGATCTGGGCCAGCACGGTCGTCTGGTTGGTCTCCGGGTTGTGCAGCCGGACGCCGCCACGCCGGTCGGTCTGGATCACCCGGCCGTCGGGGAGCACGTCGAAGCCGATCGGCTCGTTGACGTTGGGCTGTGCTCCGACCACCGTCATCTGGTAGTTGGCCAGCACGGTCGCGCCGCAGTCGCCGTCGGTGACGCCGGCGGCCCACTGGATCGCCCCGCCGAGGTGGGCCCGCAGGTCGGCGCTGTCGTAGCTCTCCGGCGTCGCGCCGAGTCCGGTGTAGAACGAGCGGCCGCCCTGGTAGTCCTTGCACCAGGTGACCGGGTGGTCGAAGCCCATGCTGCCGCCGGCGTACGTCTTCTCGTCCACCGTGGCCAGCACGTGCGAGACGCCCCGGACGTTGGCCGCGAAGTTGTACCACCGGTCGGTGGTGGACCAGCGCTGCGGCAGCGTCTCCGAGGCCGGGTGGACGCGGTCGGCGACGGTGACGGTGGCCTTGCTGGCGGCCGACGGCGCGCCGGTGGCCCGGGTGCCGAGCACGTTGGTGAGGAACGACCAGTCCGGCTCGGCCTCGATGGCGGAGTGGACGCCGACGAAGCCGCCGCCGTCGCGGTAGTACGCCTCGAAGGCGGCCTGCTGGGCGTCGTTGAGCACGTCGCCGGCGGTGTTCAGGAAGACCACGGCACGGAACTGCTTCAGGTGGGCCTGGTCGAACTTGCGGGGGTCGTTGGTGACCTCGACGGTGAAGCGGCGGTCCCGTCCGAGTTGCTGGACGGCCTGCACGCCGGCCGCGGTGGCGGCGTTGTTGCCGCTGGCCGACCTGGTGAAGACGAGCACCTTGTACTGGATGCCGTTGCTGACGGGTGCGGGGGCGGTGAGCACCGGCGCGGCCTGCGCCGGGGTCGGGGCCCGCTCCGCCGTCGCGACGAGCGTCGCGGCGGCGAGCGTGAGCAGGCCGAGATATGTGGCGGCCCTGCGGCCGAACGGTCTTCTGCGCATCGAACCTCGCTCTGGTCGGGCGGGTCCGCCTCAGCGCCGGGACGAGGCTGAGGAGGTCGCTGGGAGGTGACGAGAGCCTGGCCAGGTTCTACGCGAGACGATATTTGCGCTCGGGACCAAAGAGAAGAGGTTGAAGCCAAAAGTTTTCGATGAACCGCCTCCACTTTTGTTCAGGATGAGCAAAAGTAGGAGTGAGGTCTCGTTCGGACAGACGAGAGCGGGCCGGTCGCCCGATGGCGACCGGGGCCCGGCCGGGGTGGGGGCCGAGGGTGTGGCGCGGGCCGGGC
>NZ_JBEXLR010000162.1:0-7779 GCF_040610095.1 Micromonospora sp. NPDC004540 | reverse complement strand
GTCCCCTGAGCGGCCCCCCCCCCCCGCCCCCCCCCGGCCGGCCGCCCGGGCCGGTCGGCGGGGCGGGGGCCGGGGGGGGGCGGCGGCCTCGGGCCGGCCGACGGCGTGGCCGACCCGTCGGCCCCGGCGCTCGGCGTCGCGGTGGGGGCCGTGCCGCCACCGCCGCCCAGTGGGCCCGGCAGGTGGCCGGTGACGGCGGCCAGCGCGACGCCACCGGTGGCGGTGGCCAGCGCGGTGGCGAGGGCGAGCTTCGCGCCGAGCAGCCCGGCGCGGAACCGCCGTTCGGGGCGGGACACCGGCACCGGCTCGCCGGCCCGGGCCAGGCGGAACGCCCGGAGGGCGGCGCCCTCACCGCTGAGCTCGTGCGGGCGGGGATCCGCGCGGACGGCGGCGAGGAACCGGACGAGCGCCTCCGGACCGTTTTGCGCGTCGGCGACGGGACCGACGAGCAGGCGCTCGGCGGTCTCCTGGTCCATGCGGTGTCCGTTCATCTCGTGTCCCTCAGCGCCGACACCGGTCGTGGCGTCACACCGGAACCCCGCCGTCCACCCCGTTCGGGAGGGTGAGATGGATCACCGCACCGCCGGTCAACCCACTTCGGCCACTCCACGCCCGACCGTCCCCGGGTTGCCGATTCGTCCGGATCGCGGTGCACTGAATTACATGGGTGTCATCAAGGTGGGCACGTCCTCCTGGGCCGACCAGATGCTGGTCCGCTCCGGCTGGTATCCCCGCGCGGTCAACACCCCGGCCGGCCGCCTCGGCTGGTACGCCGAGCGGTTCGGACTGGTCGAGGTGGACACCTCGTACTACGCGATCCCGGCGCCGGAGACCGCCGCGGGCTGGGCGGCCGCCACCCCGCCCGGCTTCACCTTCGACGTCAAGGCGTTCCGCCTCTTCACCGGCCACCACACCCCGGTCGACGCGCTGCCCCGGGAGCTGCGCCCGGCCGGCGGCCCGAACCGGGTCCGCTGGCGCGACCTTTCCGCCGGGGCGTACGACGACCTGTGGGACCGGTTCCACGCGGCGCTGGCGCCGCTCGCGGCGGCCGACCGGCTCGGCTCCGTGCTGCTCCAGTTCCCACCCTGGCTGGCTCGCGGCGACGCCGCCAAACGGCGGATCCTGTCCGCGGCCCGGCGCTGCCGCCCCTGGCCGGTCGGCGTCGAGCTGCGGCACTCCTCCTGGTTCAGCGAGGACGCCGTGGTGGACACGGTGACCTTCCTGCGCGAACACGGGCTCGGGTACGTCTGCGTGGACATGCCGCAGGGGCACGCCTCCTCGGTGCCGCCGATCCTCGTCGCCACCACCGACCTCGCGGTGGTCCGCTTCCACGGGCACAGCACCGCCTGGGAGAGCGGTGACAAGCAGGACAGGTTCCGCTACGCCTACGGCGAGGAGGAGCTGCGGCGCTGGTCCGTGCTGCTGCGCGAGCTGGCCGACCAGTGCGCCGAGCTGCACGTGCTGCTCAACAACTGCTGCGGCGACCAGGCCCAGCGGGACGCCGCCCGGCTCGCCGGGCTGCTCGGCCTCACGCCGGCCGCCGCGCGCGCCTGAGGTTTCCGCCGGTACGTCCCGGGTACCGGCGGAGCCGAGGGACGACAGCGAGGGGGGACGCGTGGACGAGCGGCAGGACGAGCCCGGTGGCCTGGCCCGGGACGACCGGGATCCCCGGGCGACCCGGGAGGCCGAGGAGGCGCACGGCGGCAGCATGGCCCCGGGCCTGGTGGACGACACCGGGCACCCGGTGGCCGAACCGCCGGTGCCGGAGAACGAGCCGTCGGCGCTGGGCCGGCCGGGGGAGGACGGCACCGGTTCCTGACCGGTGCGTCGACGCCCGGGGCGGTGAGGCGCCCCGGGCGTCGTGTCGTCCTCGGTCCGGCCGCCCGGCACGGGCGGTCCGGGTCAGCCGCGCCAGCTGACCCCTTCCGGGCGCATGCCGGTGGCGTCTTCCAACGCGTTGTCCCCCAGGTCCCCGTCGGCGCGGTCGTCCGGGAAGGTGCGTCCCGACGGCGCGGGGTCCGGCGGCGCGCCGGGTCCCGCCTCGGTGGTCCGGGTGGGTTCTACCGGGCCGAACCCGTGCCGGCCGGCCTTCGGGCCGCCCGGCCCGGCGCCCGCCGCCCGGCGTTCGCCCCGCCGGCCCTCGGGGACCGCGTTCTCCTCGCTGCCCTCGTCCATCGGGTCGTCGTCGCCCGCGCCCCACGGCGCGTCGGCGTCGAAGCCGTCGGTGGTGCCCCACGGGGCGGCCGCCTCCGGCCCGCGCCCCGCACCCCTACCCGATCGGTCCTTGCTGCTCATGGCCACCTCACCTGGCTGGATTCCCCCGTGCCCGCGCTGATTGCCCACGACCGGTCCGGTCATGCGCCGGAACCCGGGTACGCCGCGCGGCCGGCACCACACCCGAGGTGGGTCGCCGACCGCAGGGCGCTTCATTTGCCGGCCATGGCCATCGGTCGTTTCGCCACGCCCATCCCGGCCATCTTGCCGCCCATCCCGGCCATCCTGCCGATCGCCATCGGGGCGCTCGCCAGCCCGCTGGCCCGGCCCAGCAGGCCCCGGAACACCTGTCCGGGCTTCTGCTGCTCACCCATGTAGGCCGACACCACGACCAGGGCGCCGGTCATCGCAGGGATGGCCCACTGGAGCAGCTTCATCTGCCGCTGCGAGGAGGCGACGTTCGCCGGCGTCTGGTAATTCGGCTCGGTGGCCCCCTCGACGGACGGTCCGCCCGCCTTCTGCAGCCGCATGCCGAGCAGCCGGCTGTAGCCGGTCACCGCCAGGGCGCCCACGGTCAGCGCGGTCTTCACCGCGCTCATCTTCGCCACCCCGGCCTGGCTTGCCACCCGTGGACTCTCGGTCACCAGCTCACCGACCGCGCCGGCCAGGTGCGCGCCGATCGCCGCCGCGTTGACCGGAGTCCACCGCGCCCAGCCGGCCGAGGCGACCGGCAGCCGTTGGGTCGAGTCGTCGATCTTCGCCGCCGCGCCGTTGACGCCGAGCGCTCCCATCAGTGAGCCGCCGAACCAGGCCGCCAGGCCCAGGTCGTGCATCGAGCGCAACGCGGTGTGCCGTTCGGACATCCTGATCCCCCTCCGCCGTGTTCGGGCGGTGCGGCTTACCCACCTTCGGCGCGGCTACGCACCCGTCTTCCGGGCGGCGGCCGCGCCCGCCCGGTTCCGGCCCGGTCGTTCGGGGTGTCCCGGTCAGCGGGGCGGCAGCGCGGCGGCGAAGGCGGCGACCCGGGCGGCCAGTGGGGCGGCGGCGCGTACCCAGGTGAAGTGGTCCAGCGGGGCGCCCGCCTCGGCGACGGTGTAGCGGTGCCGGGTCACCGGGGCGGCGGCGAGCTTGCCGCAGAGGTGGTCCAGCGTCTCGTGCGGCGTGTACTGGTCGTCGTCGACGCTGACCGCGAGCACCGGGGTGCGGACCCGCCGGACGGCGGCCTCGGCGTCGACCCCGTCGAGCACCGGGAAGCGCCCGGTCCGCGCGGTGTGCGCCCAGTCCCGGATCACCCCGCGCGCCTGCCGGCCACCGAACCCCCAGCCCGGCCAGACGCCGAGCAGCCGGGCGACCGCCGCGATGGCCTGGGTGTACGGCAGCACGCCCCAGCCGCGCGCCCCCGGATATCCCCGCCACCAGGGGATGCCCACCGCCACCAGGGCCAGCCCGTCCACCCGCTCGGCGTCGTGCAGTGCCTGGTGCAGCACCGCGACCTGCCCGCCGAGCGAGTGCCCGAGCAGCAGCCGGGTCCGGCCGTCCAGCCGGGGCTTGAGCGCGTCGAGCACCGCGCCGACGTCGGTGGCCAGCTCGGCGTAGCCGTACCGGCAGTCGCGGGAGGGGGTCGGGGTGCTCTCGCCGGTGCCGCGCAGGTCGGCCACGACGACGGCCAGGCCGGCGTCGCGCAGCGCGGCGGCGAACGGCCGGTAGTAGCGGGCACGGACCCCCATGGCGGGCCAGATCACCACCACGGGCGCGCCGGGCGGCCCGTCCGGCTCCGGGTAGACCTGGACGCCGATGCGCGCCCCGTCGACGTCCACGAACTCCTGCGTGTACTCCCCGCTCACCGGCTCAGCCTACGGCGGGAAGCTACCG
This sequence comes from Micromonospora sp. NPDC004540, assembly GCF_040610095.1. Lineage (NCBI taxonomy): Bacteria > Bacillati > Actinomycetota > Actinomycetes > Micromonosporales > Micromonosporaceae > Micromonospora > Micromonospora sp. NPDC004540. The sequence continues at coordinate 3,693 of NZ_JBEXLR010000162.1, read as the reverse complement.
GCGGGTAGCAAGGGGTGGGTCGACCGCAGCCACCTGCGCCGGAACCCGGCGCCCGGCCACCGACCGCGACCGGGCGGCCGCCGTCACCCGGTCCACCGCCGCCAGCACCGCCGGCACGTCCAGCTCAGTGAGCGCCGGGTGCGCCCCCGGGCCGTCCCCGGCCGGGCGCGGCCCGACCCAGAGCGCCTCGTGCCACGGCCGGTCCGGCGGCGGCCCCCACCAGGCGGGCGGCACCGGGCCGAAGAGCAGCACCGACGGGGTGGCGAAGGCGGTGGCCAGGTGACCGGCGCCGGTGTCCCCGCAGACCACCAGGCGGGCGTGGGCGACCACCGCGGCCAGCCCGCCGACGTCGGTCGCGCCGGCCAGCACCGCGTCGGCCGGCAACCCGGCCCGGCGGGCCACGTCGGCGGCGAGGTCCCGCTCGCCGGGACTGCCGGTGACCACCACCCGGTGGCCCCGCCCGGCCAGGTCCCGGGCCACCGCCGCGAAGCGCTCCGGCGGCCAGCGCCGCCGCACCGCCTTGGCGCCCGGGTGCACCACCGTCACCCCGGTCGGCAGCCCGCCGGGCGCGGGCCGGCGCAGCGCCAGGTCGGTGCGGTCGGCGGGAACCCCGTACCAGCCCAGCATCCGGCACCACCGGTCCACCTCGTGCTCGTCGGCCCGCCACGGTGGACCGTCCTGCCACCCGGCCTCGGCGTTGCGGTAGGCCAGCAGCCGCCGCGGCCCGACCTCGGCCAGCATCCGGTGCGACTGCGGCCCCCGGCCGTGCAGGTTCACCGCCACCGCGGGCGGCGGGCCGGACCACCCGAGGTGGCCCAGCCCGTCCGCGCAGACCTGCCGGTCCACCACCCCGACCAGCTCGACCAGCGGGGTCAGCCAGCGCGGCGCGACCAGCGCCAGCTCCTCCCCGGGGTACGCGGCGCGCAGCGCGCGCAGCGCCGGCACCCCGGTGGCGAGGTCGCCGACGCCGAGCGCCCGGAGCACCAGGATCACGGGTACGAGGACTCCTGCTCGGCGCAGACCACCAGCTCGCGTACCGCGCAGCCGGGCGGCTGGGACAGCGCGAACAGGACCGCCTCGGCGGTGTCGGCCGGGTCGTTGAGGATCGCATCCGGGCCGGGCTTGTACCGCTCGTCCCGGTCGTCGAAGAACGCCGTCCGCATGCCGCCCGGGATCAGCAGCGTGACGCCGACCTGCCCGGCCAGTTCGGCGGCGAGCGCCCGGGTGAACCCGACCACCCCGAACTTCGCCGCGCAGTACGCGGTCGCGTCGCTGACCGCCTTGACGCCCAGCGTGGACGCCACGGTCACCACCGTGCCGTGCGCCCGCTCCAGGTGCGGCACCGCGGCCCGGATCACCGCGGCGGTGCCGAGCAGGTTGATCGTCACGATCCGGTCCCAGGTGGCGCCGTCGACGTCGGCCAGCCGGCCCGGCACGTCCATGCCGGCCGCGGTCACCACGCCGTCGAGGCCCCCGGCGTGCTCGGCGAGCTGCCGGGTGGCCGCCTCGGCGGCCCGGGTGTCGGCCAGGTCGCACTCGACCCAGGGCACCCCGTCGGCCGGCGCCTGCCGGTCCAGCACGTACGGCCGCCCGCCGGCCTTGGCCACCGCGGTCACCACCGCCGCGCCGAGGCCGCTCGACCCGCCGGTGACCAGGACGGCCTTCCCGTTCAGGTCCCTGCTCATGCCGGCACTCCGCTTCGCTCCGTGCCGCCCTGAGGCGCGCTGCGTTGATGATTCGCTCGCTGACGCTCGCTCATACCGCTCCCTTGACGAGGTGGAGACCGCGCTGGCGCGCGGCGGAGATGGTGCCGGTGGTGGACCGGCCGGCCACGAAGGGCACGGTGACGACCCGCCCGCCCCAGCGGCGCACCAGCTCCGCCTCGGGCAGCTCGGGCGCGCCGTCGCCCGCGTAGTCGCCGCCCTTGACCCAGACGTCCGGACGGAGCCGGGCGAGCACCTGGTGCGGCGTGGGCTCGTCGAAGACCACCACCGCGTCGACGCAGTCCAGCGCGGCCAACAGCCGCGCCCGGTCCTGTTCCGGGTTGACCGGGCGCTCTGGCCCCTTGAGGCCCCGCACGCCGCGGTCGGAGTTGAGGCAGACCACGAGGCAGTCGCCGAGACGGCGGGCGGCCTGGAGGGTGGCCAGGTGACCGGCGTGCAGGATGTCGAAGCAGCCGCCCGTGGCGACCACCGTGCCGCCGCCGGCGCGTACCTCGGCCACCAGTTCCTCGGCGGTGCGCGCGGCGGCCGGCGTGGGCCGTGGCTCCGGCGCCCGGTGCAGGCCGGCCGCGCCGCCGGCCGCCACGTACGCGGACGCGGCCTCGACCGCCGCCTGCACCGCCTCGGCGGTCGACGCGCCGTCGCCCAGGGCCAGCGCGGCGGTGGCCGCGAACCGGTCCCCGGCGCCGCAGGTGTCCTCGACGTGGTCCACGGTGGACGGCGGCGGCACGACCAGCGGTGTGCTGCCGGAGTGGCAGAGCACCGCCCCGTCCGCGCCCATGGTCACCGCGACCGCGCCGACCCGCCACCGGCGGCGCAACTCGTGCCCGGCGCGGGTGGCGGTGGAGAGCGCCGAGCCGCCCCCCGCGTCGCCGGTGAGCAGGCGCAGCTCGCCGAGGTTGGGCGTGGTCAACCGGGCGCCGGCCACCGCGGCCGGGCCGCGCGGGTGCGGGTCCCAGACCACCGGGGCGGCCGCCTCGGCCAGCGCGGCGCGCAGCGTGGGCTGCCGGGCCAGGCCGCGACCGTAGTCGCTGACCAGGATGGCCCCGGCCCGGGCGAGCAGCTCCAGCACGGCCTCGGACGGCTCGCCCGGCGACTGCGGGTCGCCGCCCCGATCGAGCCGGAGCAGGGTCTGCCCACCGGCCCGGAGCCGGATCTTCTCGGCCGTCGCGCCGGGCAGGCGCATCGGGTAGACCGCCACCCCCGCCTCGGCCAGCAGTTCGGCGAGGCGGGCCCCGCCGGCGTCGTCGGCGAGCGCGGTGACCAGCGCGACCTCGGTCTCCTGCGCGGCGGCGAGCAGTGCGGCCAGCCCGGCCCCGCCGGGCCGCTCGGTGGCTGATCGTTCGTCGAGCACCGGCACCGGCGCGTCCGGGGCGACCCGGCCGACCACGCCGGTGACGTCCCGGTCCAGCAGGGCGTCGCCGACCACGACCAGCGGGCCGCTCACGACTGCACCCATCCGGTGCCGGTGGGCCCGTGTCCGTTGGACCCGTGCCCGTTGGCCGAGTGTCCGTTGTGTCCGTTGACGCCGTGGCCGTCGACCGGGCGGTGCCCGTGGGGGCGCGCCTCGTCCCGGGCGTGCCCGTCCAGCCCCCGGCCGCCGCCCAGGTGCGAGCCGGAGCCGACCCGGGCGAGCAGGCGGCCGTCCGGGCCGGTCCCGTCGACGCCGTCCCGGTCGGCACCGGCGCGGACGGGTGGCGGTGCCCAGCGGGCGAAGGTCCCCGCCCGGGGCGCCGGGACGGGCGTGGTGGGGAGCTGCCGGATCAGCGGCAGCGCCTGGTCGACGTACTCGCAGAGCAGATGGGTGGAGACCAGGTGCAGCTCCTGCACCACCTGGCTGTCCGGGGACGGCACGGCGAGCACGTCGTGGCACAGGTCGGCGAGCGGGTTGGGGGCGGGGCCGGTGAAGGCCCAGCAGCGCAGGCCGGTGTCGTGTCCGGCGCGGGCGGCGGTGAGGAGGTTGGTGCTGGTG
>NZ_JBEXLR010000161.1:0-8073 GCF_040610095.1 Micromonospora sp. NPDC004540 | reverse complement strand
CGCCGCGTACCGCGAGGGTCACCGCGACCACGGCGGCGAGCGCGGCGAGGCCGGCGGCGAGCCAGCGGCGCGGGCCGGCCGGGGCCCGGCGGCGGCCCGGCCGGGTGGGTCGCTGCGCGTCCCCGTTGGGGGCCGGGCCGCCGAGAGCGCTGCCGTCGGTCACGCCGGTCGATGCTGCCGGACCGGTGGGGCGGCGGACAAGCGGGCTAAGCGAAAGCTAAGACGAGCTCACCAGGCGACGCCGATGCCGTCGCCCGGGTACCAGTGCCGGGCCGGGGTCTCCCGGTAGGCGAGGAACCGCCGGCCGGTCCGTTCGGCGTGCTCGGCGAGGACGTTGGTGGCGGTGACGTTGTCGGTGAGCAGCACGGCGCCGGGGGCGAGCTTGGGTTCGACGGCCTCGAACTCGCTGCGCTCGTGCACCCGGCTGTGGTCGCTGTCGTGGAGGAAGAGGTCGACCGGCCGCTCGAGCGCGCCGATCGAGGCGACCGAGTCGCCGATGACGAGGTCGACCACGTCGGCCCACGGGGTGGCCCGGGCCAGGTAGCCGGCCTCCGGGTTGATGTCGAGCGAGGTGAGCCGGCCGGGGTGGCCCTCGGCGGCGTTGCGGAGCAGGGCGGCGGCCAGGACGCAGCTGCCGAGGCCCTTGTCCACCCCGGTCTCCACGACGTGGGCTGGCTTGCGGGCGCGGACGATGGCGTACCAGCCGATCCGGCGGGCGTAGCGGACCTGCCGGTCGGCCAGGCCACGACGGGAGGCGGCGGCGGTGGCGGTCTCGATGTGGGCGCGCAGCTTGTCGTCGCCCTCGATCTCGGCGAACCAGCCGCGTACCTGTCCGACGGGGACGTCGCAGACCACGCTGACGAACCAGGCCATGTGGTGTCGGCTGAGCTTGGTCAGCTCGTACGTGTAGTTGTGGTGCTCGCGGGAGGTGAGCAGCCATCGGGCGGAGGTGCGCAGCACCCGGGCGTCGTGCCGGGCGACCCGGGCCAGCCGCTTCGGAAAGGCGGCGACCGGAGCCAACGGGGTGCGGGCGATGGCCCGCCGGAGCTTCGTTGCGTCCACGGGAGGGTTCTACCAGGTCGAGGGGGTGGCTGACGACGAAAAGTTTCCGCCAGGCCCGCAGGCGAAGCGGGCACGCGGGCGGCGGAGCCGGTCAGTAGCATCGCGGCATGTCCTATCGCCAGCAGTTCGCCGATCCTGAGCCTTATCAGCACCCCCTTGACGGTGTGGAAACTCCGTCCGAGGTGGAGCCGGGCGGGAAGCGGCGACCCCGGCGCCGTTGGAAGCGCGTCGTCCTGATCACTGCGTTGGTGGTGGCACTGTTGGCTGGTGGCGGCATGGTCGCCGGAGGGTTGTACCTGCGTTCGGTGGAGTCCGGCATCGACCGGGTCGACGCCTTCGCCGGTGTGCCCGAGGAGGGCCGACCGGCGGCCGTTGCCCACGGCGCCATGAACATCATGATCCTGGGCAGCGATTCCCGCGACCCGGAGAAGACCTCCGGCTCCCGGACGGACACGATCATCGTGGCCCACATTCCGGCCGACCGGAAGAGCGCCCAGCTGATCTCCATCCCGCGGGACACCTGGGTGGCGGTACCGCAGTCGCAGGACGGTCCGCACGGTGGCCAGAACGCGAAGATCAATGCCGCCTTCGCCTGGGGTGGGGTCCCGCTGATGGTGCAGACCGTGGAGAAGTTCACCGGTGTGCGGCTCGACCACGTGGCGATGATCGACTTCGCCGGCTTCAAGGACATCATCGACGCCCTGGGCGGCATCGAGATCACCTCCGAGAAGGCGTTCACCTCGATTCACCCGCCCTACCGCTCCTTCAAGCAGGGCCCTCAGCAGCTGGACGGTGAGGCGGCGCTGGACTACTCCCGCCAGCGCAAGCAGTTCGCGGATGGCGACTTCGCCCGGATCCGCCACCAGCAGCAGGTGATCAAGGCGATCCTGGACAAGGCCGCCTCCGGGGGCATCCTCGCCAACCCCGCCAGGCTGAACTCCTTCATCAAGGCGACGTCGAATTCGGTGTCGGTGGACAAGGGCATGTCGCTGCTCGACATGGGCACCCAGATGCGCGGCCTGCGCGGGGGCAACCTGATCTTCTTTACCAGCCCGACGAAGGGCACCGGGATGATCAGCGGTCAGAGCGTCGTGATGCCCGACAACGTCCGGGCGAAGTCCTTCTACGACGCGGTGCGCCGCGACTCCGTCGACGAGATCAAGCAGTACTCCCGTAAATGACCGGATCACCGCCCCGGCGGCCGGTGGGTGCCGGCGGCTGGGGCGGCGTCGTGTCCGGCGTCGGCGGTGTTCTCAGTAGGCGCCGCGGCGGGCCAGCACCACGCTCACGGTCCGCCACAGGATGCCGAGGTCGTAGGCGAGCGACCAGTTGTCGACGTAGTGCAGGTCGAGCCGCACCGCGTCGTCCCAGGTCAGCTCGGAGCGGCCGGAGATCTGCCAGAGCCCGGTGATGCCGGGACGCACCAGCAGCCGCCGGCGCACGTCGCCCTGGTAGTCGTCGTCCTCGGTGGGCAGCGGTCGCGGGCCGACCAGCGACATCTGCCCCAGCAACACGTTGATCAGCTGCGGCAGCTCGTCCAGCGACAGCGCGCGCAGGTGGCGGCCGATCGGGGTGACCCGGGGGTCGTCGCGCATCTTGAAGAGCAGGCCGTCGCTCTCGTTCCGGTCCTGCAGGCCGGCGAGCCGCTGTTCCGCGTCGGTGTACATGGTGCGGAACTTCCACACCTTGAACGCCTTGCCCTGGTAGCCGATCCGGGTCTGCCGGAACATCACCGGACCCGGGTCGGTGAGCTTGATGGCCAGCGCGATCCCGAGCAGCACCGGGCTGAGCAGCAGCAGCCCGATCAGCGCGGTCATCCGGTCCAGCGCCGCCTTCGCCACCAGCGACAGGCCGGACAGGGTCGGCTCCTCCACGGTGAGCAGCGGCAGCCCGTCGACCGGCCGGACGTGGATCCGGGGCCCGGTGACGTCGGTGACCTGGGGCACCACGACGAGGTCCAGCCCGGTCCCCTCCAGCTGCCAGGCCAGTTTGCGCAGCTCGTACGACTCCAGGCTGGCCGGGCCGCAGACGGCGATGGTGTCCGCGCCGATCTCCTGCACGAGCGGGACCAGTTCCCAGCCGACGTAGACCGGCACGGGCGCGCTGATCCGCTCGCCGGGGCGCGGGTGCACCGGCAGGTGGATGGCGATCGGGCGCAGCCCGGCGCCCGGGTTGCGGGTGGCCACCTCGTAGAGCGCCAGCGCGTCGGAGAGCTTGCCCACCAGCAGCGTCTGCTGCGAGGCGTGCGGCCCCCTGCGGCGCAGGTAGCGCAGCACGCACCGGGCCGCGAACCGGCCGGCCAGCGTGTAGCCCAGGGCGGCCACCACGACCAGCAGGACGGTCAGCCGGGAGAGGTCCTTCTTGAAGCCCAGCGCCAGCAGCGAGACGGTGGCCGCCAGGGCGATGTCCGCCCGGAACACCCGCTTGAGCTCCTCGGTGCCGATGCCGAGCGCGCGCCGGTCGTAGGCGCCGCAGGCGGCGAGCAGGAGCACCCAGCCCACCGGGAGGCCGAGGTTGGCCACCAGCACGAAGACCACGTCCACCCCGCCGGGGGCGGCCGGGTCGCGGAACCCGGCGTCCGCCTCGGTGAGCAGGGCGATGGCGGTCCGGCTGGCCGCCAGCGCGGCCAGCAGGTCGAGCAGGAGGAGCCAGAGGATGTACGGCCGGTGCCAGTTCACCCGGGGCGTGGCCGGGCGGCCGAACGCCGACCGGGCGAAGCCGTTGGAGGGGGTGATGACACCCGCGTCCGGCTGCACCGTGGCACTCGGGCGCGCGGTGGTGTGCGCAGGGAACTGCGTGTTGAGGGACACGATCGTCCTTCCTCCATGGGCCCCGTCGGAGATCGCGACGTGCACCATACGCGCGGCCGGGCGGTTCGGCCATTGGCGATTCGGCCGGTTCCGGCAGCACCCCCGGGGTCAGCCCGGCGGGGCGGACCGGGGCTCGCGCAGCTCCGCGATGAGCGAGGCGTGGGCGGGCTTCGGTTTCAGCTCACCGTCGAAGACGCAGGCGGCGCCGTATCCCGGGTAGTGGTAGGTGATCCAGCTGCTCGCGTCGGTGAACCCCCACAGGGTGAACGACTCACAGGTCGGCACCGCCAGGCAGGCCTCCAGCACGTGCTGGTAGAGCAGCGCCTGGCCGACCAGCTTCTCCGGGGTCGCCGGCAGTTGCAGCCGGACGTCCAGCTCGGTGACGGCCACCGCGACGCCCAGCGCGGCGAAGCGGCGCAGGTTGCCGGCGATGTCGGTGGGGTCCTGATCGGCCCGCAGGTGGCTCTGGAAGCCCACCCCCTGCACCGGTACGCCCTGCGAGCGCAGCTGCCGGACCAGCCGCCACAGGGCGTCCGCCTTCTTCGTCCGGCCCTCGGTGCCGTAGTCGTTGATGAACAGCCGGGCGTCCGGGTCGGCCTCGTGCGCCCAGCGGAACGCGTCGGCGAGGTAGCCGGGACCGAGCTTGCGGAGCCAGATGCTCTGCCGCAGCGTGCCGTTCTCGGCCAGCGCCTCGTTGACCACGTCCCAGGCCCAGACCTTGCCCCGGTAGCGGGACACGACGGTGGTGATGTGCTTGCGGAGCAGTTCGCGCAGCTGCGCCGGCGACCACGACTCGGACACCCAGGCCGGCACGCTGCTGTGCCACACCAGCGCGTGCCCGTAGACCGCCTGCCCGTTGGCCTCGGCGAACGCGACGAGGCGGTCGGGGGGCTCCCAGTCGTACCGGTCCGGCGCCCGTTCCAGGGCCGCCCACTTCATCACGTACTCGGGGGTGACCGCGTTGAAGTCCGCGGCGAGGGTGGACCGGTAGCGGGGGTCCGTGTCCAGCAGCCGGCTGTCGACCGCCGTGCCGATCCGCACGTTCGGCGGCGCGGCGCGGCGCAGCGTGGGCCGGTCCGGCCCGGCCGGCGTCTGCCAGGCGGCGCTGGACGGGCGGCCACCGTCACCGCCGGCATCCACACAGGACACGGCGACGACCACCAGGAGCAGCAGCACGACCGCCACGGCGATCCACCGCCGGCGGTCGGCCGGCGGTCGGAGCGGCGGGAGCAGCGCCCGGAGCCGGGGCGTGTCCGGCTCGGGAGCGGCCGGGCCGCTCGCGCACACGGTGCCGCCGCGAACCTCTTCGGCCATTACCATCCTCGGGTGAAGCAGCGACAACGACGTGACGGGAGACGGCCGGTGGGCCCGCCCATCGTAGGACCCGGTCCCCGCGCGACGGTGCCGGCTGCTACGTTCGCAGCGCGACGCCCATGAGTCGCGGGCGCACCCGCACCCCCGTCCCACGGACTCGTACGGACTTTGGTGGTCTTACCTTGCCACGTGTTCCCTCCCCCGGCCCACCCGCCTCGGACCGGTCGCCCGCGGCCGTTCCGGTGGACGTCGCGGCACGCCCCGACGTCCCGCAGCCGCCGGCGCCGTCGACCGGCCGGGGGGCGTCGGTCGTGCGGGCCGGGGCGCTGTCGATGCTGGCGCTGGCCGCGGTGGGGCTGACCCGGCTCGTCTTCGGCTCGCTCACCAGCCACGCCACCGACCGCCCGACGTACGGCACGGTCGGCATCCTGCTCGCGGCCAGCACGATCGCCAGCCTGCTGCTGCCCGGCGGCGTCTCCGCCGGCATGTCGAAGTTCGTGGCGTTCCACCGCGGCGCCGGCGACCTGTCGGGCGCGTGGGCGGTCCACCGGTTCCTCGCCCACCTCGGGCTGGTCTCCTCCGTGGTGCTCGGCGTCGGCACCGCCGTGGTGGTGCGGCAGGTGCACCACCTGGACGCGGTCGGCACCGTCTCGCTCGCCGTGCTGACCGCCAGCTACTCCCTCTACACCGTGGACAAGGCCGCCATGTACGGCCACGGCCTGGTCCCGCAGTACGCCCGGATCGAGCTGGGCACCTCGGCGCTCGCGGTGGTCAGCACGGTGGTGCTGCTCGCCACCGGCCAGACCTGGTACCTGCTGCCGCTCTGCCTCGGCTACGGCGTGTTCGTGCTGCTCTGCCGGCGGCGGCTCGCCCAGCACCGGCGGCGCCAGCAGGTCGCCGGGCCGGGCGCCTTCGACCGGCGGCAGGTGCTGGCGTTCGCCGTGCTGGGCAGCGTCGGCACGCTGGCCAGCGCCGGTTTCCTGCAGGCCACGCAGCTGCTCGCGGGGCACTTCGCCGCGCCGGGCGAGGTGGCCTACCTGGTCGCGGCCGTCGCGCTGATCGCCCCGCTCTACTTCCTCCCGCGCGCCATGGCCCTGGCGCTGTTCCCGGCGATGGCCGGCGCGCAGGGCGCCGGGGACCGCTCGGCGGTCCGCCAGCAGGTGGACGTGTCCACCCGGGCGCTCGCCGCGGCGATGACCCCGGTGTTCCTGGTCGGCCTGGCGGCCGCGCCGCTGGTCCTGGAGCTCTTCGGCGGCCACGGCTATGCCGGCGGCGCCACCGTGCTGCGGTTGATGCTCTGCGCCTCGTTCTTCGGGATCCTCCAGGTGCCCGCCGTGAACGCGCTGGCCAGCGGCACGCCTCGGCACACCCGGATCCCGGTGGCCTCGGCCGTGGTGGGCTGCCTCGTGGGGCTCGCCGTGGTGGCCGTCGCCGCCCGGCCGCTCGGTGCGGTCGGGGTGGGCCTCGGTTACCTCGTCGGCACGGCGGTCACCGCGCTCGTCCCGCTGGTCACGGTGTGGCGCCTCTACCACCTCGGGTGGGCGTCGCCGCTGCTGCGGTGTGTCGCGCTGATGGCCCTCTGTGCGCTCGCGACCATCCAGCTCGACCCGCTCCGCGACTGGTCGTGGCCGGCCGCGCTGCTGAGCGTCGCCGCGCCGCTGGTGGCGCTCGCGGTGCTCCGCCGCGAGGTGGCCGGCCTTCTCGCCGTGCTGCGTGGCCGCCGTGCGGCGGCCGGAACGAGCTGAAGTCGTGACCCAGTCAGGAGAATCTGTGACGCACACCGTCGACCCCCTCACGGCCACCCGCCCGCTGCGCGTCCTCGCGGTGACCAACCTCTGGCCCGAGGACGGCGGCCACCGGGGGATCTTCGTGCAGCGCCAGGTGACCGCGCTGCGGGCGCTGGGGCACCACGTCGACGTGGAGGTCATCGCCCAGTCCCGGGGCAAGCTGGACTACCTCACCGCCGGGCCGCGGGTGCGGCGGCGGGTGCAGGAGGGCGGCTACGACATCGTCCACGTGCACTACGGGATGGCCGCCCCGGCGGCCCGGCTCACCAACCACCCGGCGACCGTGCTGTCGCTCTACGGCAGCGACGTCAACGTGCCCCGGCAGCGCCTCATGACGAAGCTGGGCTGGGGCAACGCGCGGGCCCGCATCTACGTGTCGCAGCGGCTCGCCGACACGGCCGGCGACCCCGCCGGGCACGTCATCGCCAACGGGGTGGACTTCGGCTTCTTCCGGCCCGGTGACCGGCAGGCCGCCCGGCGCGAGTTCGGCATCGCCGAGGGCGAGCGGGTGGTGCTCTTCGCCGCCGACCCGGCCCGCCCGGTCAAGGGATACGACGTGTTCCAGGACGTGGTGGCCGAGCTGCGTCGCCGGGACCCCGCGGTGCGGGAGCTGGTGCTGGCCGCGCCGGGACAGACCCAGGAGCAGCTGGTCCGCAAGTTCGACGCGGCGGACGTGCTGCTGTTCACCTCCCGCCGCGGCGCCGAGGGCTCGCCGACCGTGATCAAGGAGGCCACCGCGATGGGCCTGCCCGTCGTGTCGGTGGACGTGGGCGACGTCGCCCAGGTCGTGGACGGGGTGCGGCCCGGCGCGGTGGTCGGGTTCCCGGACGGCCCGATCAAGGGCGCCGCGCGCGAGCGGCTGGTCACCGAGCTCGCCGACCGCACGGCCGAGGTGCTGCGCGACGGGCGGCGGGCCGACGGGCGGGAGAAGAACGCCTGGCTCGAGGAGCGGCTGGTGGCGCAGCGGATCACCGAGGTCTACCGGCAGGTCCTCGGCGCGGGGGGGGGGGGGGGGCGGCCCGCCGGGGCCCGGCCCCCCCCGGGGGCCCCCCCCCCCCGGGGGGCGCCCCCCCCCCGCCCCGCCCCACACAGGGAAAAAA
>NZ_JBEXLR010000160.1:0-8170 GCF_040610095.1 Micromonospora sp. NPDC004540 | reverse complement strand
TGAACGCCTTCGAGATGGCCTTCGAAGGCCGACTCGCCGCAGCCCGCAAGTAGTCCTCAACAACCCGTGTTACACCGTTTTCTTGACAGACCCACAAGAGCTCTGTGCGCGGCGTCCGCACCCGTCCAGCATCGGCTGCACGCTCGCAGCTTCGTACTGGCGGCGTTTGGTAGTGGCGACGCGCTCCCTTCTCGCTGCCTGGGCGACTCCCGGCTTCCGAAGAACCGCTCCGACACCCAGGGAGTGGCAAGCCGCGAGCTGGTGGAGTGAGTGGCTGGGCAGACAAGGTGGGTCCTGCGAGCGCGGCACACGTCTCGACGCGGTGCACAGTCGGTGTGTCGTGACAGAGCGGCTCTCGATTGGCAGGTGGAAGAGGAAACAGCGGCCTGTTGCCGGCCTCGGCTCAGAGAGGGCCCCAGGCCCGGGGCGCTGGCGATGCGCGCCGGCCGCCTCCCCGCGGCCCGCCGGCCGGCACGCGGCCACCCCCTGACGGGGGATGACCGCGCCGGCCGGGGTAGAGGCAGGCCAGAGGTGATGCGCGATCGGTTGGACTCAGCCGGCCCGGGGGAGCGGCAGCGGTCCGCAGCTCGATAGCCGATGCGGCCGACAACGGCAGCGTCAGACAAAGGGCGGTGGTCGGGTCCCTCAGGTGACAGTGAGGTGGACGGCCTGTCTCGTACTAGATAGCGACGGCGAGCAGCCGCTGATCTGGGCCGAGGGAATCAAGGTGGGCCAGGGCCTGCTCCAGGTAGGTGATGCGGTGAGCGAGGGCATCGCTGGCCGGGGCGAGCCTGCGGCCATCGGCGGCGAGCATCGCATCACCGGCGACGGCACTCGCGGCCAGGTAGTGCTGGTAGGCGACTTCACCTGCCTGGTACATCTCCAGCTCCCCGACGGAGGGTTGCCCGGGACCGAGGGTGGCGGCGTGCAGACGCATGGCCTGTACGCGGGGCTGGGCGTGGAAGTCCGCGACCGCGGATTCGAGGGGATAGCGGTCGGGGTCGGTGAGGTGGCGGGTTTCGAACATCGGCCAAGGGGTGGCCGCTCTCGTGCCATGCACGACCCGCTGCCAGACCTGGTGGCGGATGCCGGCGCCCACGGCGGCGGCCTGGCGCATGCCGGCCAGGTCGAGCAGCCGCACCGGTCCGCCCGCGCACGGCGCAGGGCGGCCCTTGCGCAGCCCGATCATGAGATGGTGCTGCCAGAGCCGCAGCCGTGGCACGGCCCAGAACAGGGTCGTGAGGGTGCCGGTGACCCCGAAGTGTGTGTCGAGGTGGTGGCTCGTGAGCGCCGCGGCGGGCAGCTCCTCGGGCAGACAGATCACCATCGTGGCGATGCTCGGGGCCGGCGTAGCGGTCGGCCGTGACGCGGTGGTGGCCGCACGGGTGGCGGCTGGACGGGGTCCCGGCGGCGGAGCGGCCTTCGCGGCGGCCGGCCGTGCGGGGACTGCGGGCACGCGGCTGCCGTGGCGGGTCAGCGGAGTGCCGTTGACAGGGGACATGCGTGATCCTCCTTCGATGGACTTGCGCGCGGGCGCGCAGGGATGACCGACCCACAGGACGCGCGGGTCGGCTCCAGGCGGAAGGCGCAATGGTGCGAGTGGCTTGGTCGACCTCGAGGGGCCGCCGCGCGGGATGTGTGCCGACCGGCCGAAGCGGGTGGGCATCGCATACCGCTGGAGTACGGCGGGGATCCCTGAGATGGGACCGAACCGGGATGCTGCGAGATGTGGAGTGGTGTTGGCCGAGACGGTAGCGGCCCGACCTGTCAGCGCACGTTGTCGCGTCCTGGCCGGGAAGCGGTGCTGACCTGCGGTGTCAGCCCGTGTCGCGGCCGGGCGGCGAGGGTAGCCGGATGCCTGTCAGATCCGATGGATCTGACAGGCGACCGGCGGCGGTGACAGAAGCACGTCGCTGGCCGTGCACCAGCGTCGGTGAGGAAGCCCGGCGCTCGCCTGTGCCGGGCGGGGCTTGCGAGGCGGTCTGTGGCCACTACCCGGCAGCCGGCGGCGAGGCTGACTTTGTCGGCTATCAGCGCTTGAGGTGTTCGGGGTCGCCTGCGACAAGGTCCGCTACCTAGACTCGTGCGGCTGAGCTGGCGCCGACGAACAACTGACGGGGGAGACGAGACTGTGACTGACGCCGAGACCATCACCCTCCAGGCGGAACTCCCCAACGACGACGCCGAGCGTGAGATCGCGAAGGCGGTAAGCGCCCGGCACGCCATCGCCCGCAAGTACGTCAAACGGGTGCGGAAGCGGAACCCCGACGCGACACCCGCCGAGGTCATCACGATGCTCGAGCGGCACTACGTCACCGCGATCACCGTCGCCGGGGGCATCGTCACCGTCGGATCGATTGCCGCTGCCGTCGGGATCGCGCTGATCCCGGGCGGCGGCGCCACTACGGCTGCCAAGACGGTGAGCACCCACGCGGCGAAAAAGGCCGGGAAGGTCGCGGCGAAGAAGGCCGGCAAGGAGGTGGCGAAAAAGGCCGCGAAAGGCCTGGCGCTCAACGCCGCGAAGACAGGCGCCCAACGGGTCGCCGCACTCCTACCGGCAGGTGATGAGCAACTCCAGTTCGAGATCACCGCGATCTTCGCGCTCGCGATCGCCGACATCCACGGCATGGCCCTTGACCGGGACCAGGCCCACGCCCTCGTCTACGGCCTGTCCAACGAACGCGTCAGTCAGAAGCAGATCGCAGCCATGGCAAACGACCTCGCCAGCGCGTCGACCGACGGCATCGTCGGCGTCGGCCACAGCATCGCCTCCGGCCGCAAAGACTGGTCGCATTGGGCGAACACTCTTGCGGACACCCTTCCAGGGGGCGCGGCACAAGATCTGGTCCGGACTGTTCAGACCGGTCGGCTGGAGACCGTGCGCTCCGGCCTGAACGGCAGGCAGCAGGCAGCGGTCGAGTACGGCGTCGGCGCCGTCGCCGGCGGTGTCGCTCGGTTCGTTTTCGGCCGGGAGGTCGTCGAGGCGGCGAAGACCGCTTTTGCCGAGGCGCCATCGGAGTTCCCCGACCACCTCACAGTGCCGATCGATGTCACGGCGGAAGAAGAAGAGGATGAGCCGAACCGAGCGCTTGTGGCGCTCGAGGACGCGGCCAAGGCTACGGGCAACTGGGTGGCGAACGCAGCCGTCACCGTAACCCGACCCTTCCGAAGCGTCGATCTCGATGGCGACGGAGTTCCTGACGAGCCTCAGGCGTTGACCGCCGTGAAGGGCGTCGGTGGGGCGATCGCCGGTGTGGCCGGGACCGTCGGCGAGGGGGTCACGTCCCTGTTCAAGCCGAAGAAGCGGGGCAAGCATGCCGCTGGTGAGCCCCGGCGAGAGATCGAGGCGGCCGAGGCGTCAGACGGCCAGTGAGGTGATCTCAACGAAGACCGCCGTCCGGTGCCCGCGACACGCGCTAGTGCGCCCCTTGTCGGGCGGTGCTTGAAGAGGCGTCGGACCCTCGGCCGGGGTGCGGCATGGAGTGCAGGGCTGTATACGGGTGAATGTGTTGTAGTCGGACCGAACTCGCCCGGCCCTCGATGTAGTCCGACGCAAGGTAGGTCGCGCGGGTAGGCACCGAGGGTGGGTGGCGCTCTCGGCGTAGGCGAGGATTGCATCCATGGCTGACGCTCCGAGTGCAGTTCGCTGCTCCATCCAGCATCGTTCGGGAAGTGGCGAGGACGTTTCGTCGGTTGACCAGCTCGCGGACCTGCTGGATGAGCTAGAGGTCGATGACCCGGAGCATCCTGACGTGTGGATCAGCGATAACGAGGCTGGGTACAGCGTGTCGGTGTTCGCGGGAAGCCGAGGGGTTGTGATCTGGGAGGACCACGACGAGGTCCGCGGCCCGCTGTACATGGATGGCTACTCGCGGGCCGGGATGATGGAACTGTTCACGATGGTCTTGCAGGGGAGAACGACCGAGGTTGACTCGTTGCCTTGGTTGCCGGGATACGGGAGCTGAGGGCGACCGCGCGGGCCGGAGCCCTCGTCTGCGCAGGCCGCCCGGTGCTGTCGACAGCAACGGTGACAGCAACAAGGCTGGACGGGGAGGGGCCAAGCCGTACAGCCGTGGACCACGAGCCGAGGTCACAGACACGCGGACCGGCCCGGACGGAGCGCCCAGAACCTTCAAGCGAGGGGTCGCAGGTTCGAAACCTGCCGCGCCCACCACCTACCAGGACCTGCGTTACAGATCAGTCTCAAGACGTGGGTGACACATCCGGCTGGATGCCCTCTTCTCTGTTGCTCGACGGGGCCGCTGTAGACCCACCTGTCGAGCACGGTGGCACGGAAGCAGCATGGCCGCGAGGTTGTGCGTCGGTGTCACCATGACGGCGTGTTGGTGTTCACGCGGTCGCCGACGGGCGAATGGATCCCGTGGCGGGTAGGCCGGCAGCGCCTCGCATGGCGGCCAGTCCCGCGCGCGCCGTGGCGGGCGTCCTGGTACCACTACGAGCCGCTCGGCCCACGAGACCGTGAGCTTTTCGACATGCTGAACTGGCTGAGCGCGCTGCTCGCGACGGCGGTGGTGTGGCCGTGGCGGGTCGTAACGAACAGGTGGCCAGTGATCGCCTATGTGCCCGACGACCCTGAGGGCAACATTCAAATGCACCGCACTCCACCGATGCGTCGTGCCCAGGCAAAAGCGGTCGCCCGTGACTGGGCCGAACACATCAAGCGGTACGGCGAGCCGCCCGCGCAGTAGCTCGAAGGCCATCGGTTTGTGAGTCTGCCGGCGGTTCGTTTCCTGCCGGACCGCCCCCGTGAGATCCCGCTAGGTGCCGGCCGAGGTCTTCATCATCCGGTCGATCATGGAACGGGCGGATGCTTCGTCCGAGAAGTCGTGCGAGACTTCCTGCCCTCCGTCGCCACCGAGGCGGCCACGGACCCGCCAGAGGCGGCCGTCGGAGACCAACCAGATGTCGCGCCGGGCCATGCGGCCCCAAGCGCCGTTCCACTAACGCCCACGTACCTCCACCGGCAGCAGCCTAGTCGTACGTACGTACGTACGAACCGCCCGGCCGCCGGCGATGCCTGGTCTCGCATGATGGTTGACGAAACGACGTCGCAGGACGTTTGACGCCAGGTCATGATCGAACATGGTGATCTGGTGTTGGCATCGATGGTATGGCGCGGCGGTAGCGTGTCTGGCCGGCGGCTCCGCGTGTCGTTTTAGAGGAGCCGGAGGACCTCTACGAGTTGAGAGAAGGTCGGGGTGACGGCCTGCCAGGAGCATTGCTTCGGGTCGGTCCAGAAGTCGCTTGCGACGACCTGGGGGTCGGCGGGGTCGGTGCGATAGTCGAGGGCCATCGCGACGTCATCACCGGGGATGCGGTTGACCGCGATGAGGACTGCCTGCTCCGCATCGAGCCAGGGCAGCTCGACGCTGGCGGTGGCGATACTTCCCCGCGTTTGCCGGAACAGGGGCGAGGAGGGCGGGTCATCGGCAAGCAGGGTGAGCGATCTGCTCTCGCGGCGCATCCCTTCGGTGCTGGTGAGAAAGTCCAGCGGAGATTCGAACCAGGGCATGAGATCACGCAGGACGTCGTCACCTGGGTGCCGCCAGCGGCCACCGTTGACCAGTTCGATCAGCAAGGCGGGCAGCACCAGGCCATTGACATGCACGGCTTTCTCCACGCGGTCTTTCCCCCTTTCGCGGCATGGTGCCGGCGGACGCGTTGGCCGGCAGGCACGGTGTCGATGACGAGACTAGGCGTCGTGTCGAGGTGATCGCCGGGTGGTAGTTATCTGGTGCTTGGCCTTGCTTCGGGCCGGGTCGGTGGTGCTGCGGCGGGGAACGGCCGCGATCGGGGTCTCGGCGTCGTAGACGGTGATGGTGTGCTGCGTCAGCCAGCCCCGTCCGCGGCCTCGGGGCGCTCGGCCCGATCGACATGGTCCTGCCCATTCAGCTGGTCGATCGCTACGTCGCCGGCCTTAGCAAGATTCGGTGGGTCCACTCAAGCAGGCGGGTCACGAGGAACGGGCCGGTCCAGCCGACCGACGGCGCTATGTCCTCGTACTCGAGCACCGACCAACAATCGTTGAACGTCACTGTGTACTCGCGGTTGCCAGGGAAAACGTTGGTGACGGTTCCCACGACAACCGCGCCCTCGGGGTACCGTCTGGTGATCGCAGCCCATTCCTCGCCCGACCAGCGCGAGAAGCGGGTCCGCCGACCGCGCATCCCGGCGTCCAACGGAAACAGCCGCACCTCGCCGGGACGATGTTGCAAGACCTCGAAGAGCCCAGCCTTGCCGACCGCGGGCCAGTCGGTCGGGTCGTCTGGCAGGTGCAGGACGTCGACCCACCCCTGCGGCGGCTGACCGAGGTCTACCAGAACCCCTGCCCGTCCCGCGACCATAGGGATGGCACTCACATTGCCTCGCACCCGGTCGCCCACCGGGAAGGCGAGACGCGCCGCGATCAGCTCATCAGCGCTGGTCGTCAACCGGCAGTCCTCACTTCAAACGCGTGCCCATCACCTGCATTATGAGTTGCCCCTGCCGGTCGTTGCAGATGCACTCATCTAGCCGCGATCAGCCCGCTGGGTGTCGCAGATCAGCTGGCGGACGAGTGTCGCGCATCAGTCGACGGAGGACACCGCGGGCCTGCCGGCGATGTCGGGTCTCGGGACGTCCGTGACAGAGCAGTCTCAGGACGTGAGTGACACGTCCGGCTAGAGATGGGCACAACCACCATGTCGATGGTTGATCGCAACGTCTCTAGACTGCCCGCGTGGCACTACAGCCGTACGACCGTGGAGCGCTCGCTGCGCAGCGCGGGGCCTTCGAGGAGGCTCGTGAGCAGTTGGAGCTGGCCGGGCCCGACGACCGGGCGCTGCTGCTGCTGGGCCAGCTGGCCAGCAGCGGCCACGGCGAGCCAGCAGATCCGGTGAGGGCCCGCGGGCTGTACGAGCGCGCGGCCGAGTTGGGCAGCGCCGAGGCGGCCCACAACCTCGGGGTGCTGTACGCCACCGGCCGGGGGGTCCCGCAGGACCAGGCGGCGGCGTTGCGGTGGTATCGGCGTTCGGCCGAGCTGGGCGGTGTGCCTGCGCTTCGGATGGTCGGTCTGATGTACGGCACCGGTCAGGGCGTGCCCATGGACCAGGGCGAGGCGGAGCGACACTGGCGAATGGCTGCCGCCGCCGGGGAGGCGCAGGCGCTGCACGATCTGGGCACCCTCTTCGCCTACCACAAGGTGGACCTGCCGGAGGCTGCGTTCTGGTACCTGGAGGCTGCCAAGGCGGGCATTGAGAACGCCAAGCGAGAACTGGCTCTGCTCGCGCCGAAGCTGCGCATGCCGGCTTCGGTAGACCGCCGGGCGCGCACGATGCTCGGCGTGATCCGCGCCTTCCATCTGGGAGATCCGGCCGGAGGCGTGAAGCTGCTGACCGTATCGGCGGATGACGGGGACCCGGTCGCCCAGCGCACGCTCGCGTACCTGGTCCAGCACGGCATCGGAACGACACAGGACGCCACTCGTGCGACCGCTCTCTACCAGGCCGCAGCCGAGGCAGGGGACGTGTTTGCTGCGTTCAACCTGGGCGTGCTGTCCGGTGGGTCTGACGAGGCGGTGCGCTGGCTACGCCAAGCGGCTGAGGCCGGGATTACTGAAGCGTATCCACGGCTGGGTGACCGACTCAGCGAGCGTGACCTCGACGAGGAGGCGCTGCAGTGGTACCTGCGCGGCGCCGAGGCCGGCGACAAGGGCAGCATGTTCGCGGCGGCCTGCTGGTACCGCGACGGATTCGGCGGACCGGTCGACCTTGTGCAGGCACTTCGGTGGTACCTCGCCATGCTGAACGCCGGCAGCGGCGACGGCATCCACGAAGCACACGCGATCGTGCCACGAATGACCGCCGACGAAATCCACGAGGCGGGCCGGCTTTCGGGCCGGTTGCTGGAGGCGGACCTCTTCGTACAGCGGCAGGCTTCCCCGAGCGCTGCCTCCGATTGACGTGATGCTCTTCCGGTCACCGCCCCTGCATCCCGGAGTTCATCTCTGCGCTCAAGACCCGACGCAGTGTCACGCTGGTCCTGATCCCGATGTAAAGCATCAGCCGGGACACGACATGGCCCGCCGGCGCAACGTTTGCCGAATTCCGCTCTATCAGATCAAGGCGGCCCGCAAAGCGGGCCGCGCCGGCCCGCCC
The DNA here is from genome assembly GCF_040610095.1 of Micromonospora sp. NPDC004540. Taxonomy (NCBI): domain Bacteria; kingdom Bacillati; phylum Actinomycetota; class Actinomycetes; order Micromonosporales; family Micromonosporaceae; genus Micromonospora; species Micromonospora sp. NPDC004540. The sequence goes on along the minus strand of NZ_JBEXLR010000160.1, from coordinate 14 downwards.
CCCGCCGGCAGGCC
>NZ_JBEXLR010000159.1:0-8608 GCF_040610095.1 Micromonospora sp. NPDC004540 | reverse complement strand
ATGGCGGTGAGGGCGGAGGTCTCGGCGTGCAGGGCGATGGCGGAGAGGGGTTCGCGGTCGTCGCGGAGTTTGCCGACGAGTTCGGCGGTGAGGTGTTGGGCCTCGGCGGCGCTGCCGCCGTTGCCGGCCACCAGCAACCGGCCGCCCCGCGCCAGCGTCCAGGCCAGCTCGGTGCCCCAGCTTGCCAGCCGCCCGGCCTCCCGTCGGTACGGCAGCAGCGCCGCGGCCAGCCCGGACAGGTGGGCGTCGAGGGTGTCGTGGTGGGTCATCAGGCCACCGCCGGCGCCGGCCGGGACACCGTGGTCAGGGTGGCGTAGACCGCGCCGAGCTGTTCGGCGCAGCGCTTCCAGGAGTACCGGCTGCGGATCCGGTCCAGCGCCGCCGTGGCGTACGTGAAGCGGCGGACCTTGTCGGCCAGCAGCCGGCGCAGCGCGGTGCCGAGCGCGCGGGGGTCGCGCGGCGGCACGAGGTCACCGGTGAGCCCGTCCACGACGGTGTCCGCGATGCCGCCCACGTTGGTGCCGACCACCGGCACGCCGCAGGCCATCCCCTCCAGCGGGGTGAGGCCGAACGGCTCGTACCAGGGGGCGGCGACCAGCACGTCCGCCGACCGGTACCAGCGCCCCATCTCCTCGCGCGGCACCGCGCCGACCAGCTTCACCCGGTCGGCCACGCCGCACGACTCGGCCAGCGCGGACAGTCGCCGCGCGAACGAGTCGGCGGGGAGCAGGTCGGCCGGCGGGCCGCCGACCACCACGCACTCGGCGTCCGGCACCGCGGGCAGCGCCCGGACCACCTCCAGGAAGCCCTTGCGCTCGACCATCCGGCCGACGGTGAGGATGCGCGGGCGGGCCGGATCGCGCGGGGCGACCGGGCCGTCGGGGCGGAACACCGCCTGGTTGACGCCGGACGGGACCAGCGCCATCCGGGACCGGGGCACCCCCATCCGGACCAGCTCGGCGACCTCGTCCTCGCACTGCACGACCACCCGGTCCACGGCCCGGCCGAGCGTCCGCTCGTAGCCGATCCGCCCTGGTGGACTGGTGTCCCGCGCGCCCTGGTGCCGGCGCTTGACCGTGCCGAGCGCGTGGTACGTCAGCACCGTCGGCACCCCGGTCCGCCGGCCGGCGTGCACCGTGGCCAGCCCGCTCATCCAGAAGTGCGCGTGCGCCACGTCCGGGGTCCAGCCGCCGCGCCGCCAGGTGTCCGCCAGCCAGCTGCCGAACTCGCCCATGTACGGCAGCAGTTCGTCCTTCGGCACCCGCCGGGCCGGGCCGGCCGGCACGTGGCACACCTGGTAGCCGTCCGCGGTGGACACGGCCTCGGGCAGGGTGGTGGAGTCGCGGCGGGTGTAGACGCGGACGTCGTGCCCCTCGCCGACCAGCGCGGCCGCGAGTTCCGCCACGTGGGTGTTCTGGCCGCCGGCGTCCTCCTCGCCGAGGACGGCGAGCGGGCTGGCGTGCTCCGAAATCATCGCGATGCGCATGTCTCCTCCTCCATGATCCGGTCCCAGTCGGCGAGGAACCGGTCGAGCCCGAAGCGTTCCTTCGTCACCTCGCGCGCCCGCGCCCCCAGCCGGTACGCGGCGTCGCGGTCCTCGGCCAGCCAGCGGGCCGCCTCGACCAGCGTGTCCACCCGGGTGGACAGCACCCCCGCGTCGGGCGGCACGGCGTCCACGGCCTCGGTGGTGGCCAGCGCGACCACCGGCATGCCGATGGTCATGGCCTCGATCAGGCTCAGCCCGAGCGACGTCCACCGGCACAGGTGCAGGTACGCCCGCCGCCGGGCCACCTCGGCGTGCATCCGGTCCTGCGGCGGGTCGTCGTGCGCGGCCAACCGGTCCGCCGGCAGCCCGAGCCGGTCGGGCAGCCCGGCCACCCCCATGCCGAAGACGTCCAGCGGGGCGACCGCGGCGAAGCGCGGCATCAGGTCGGTGCCGGTGACCCGCCAGCGGCGGACCGGCTCGTTGGTGACCACGGCCAGCCGGTCCAGCTCGCCGGTCCACTCCACCTCCGGCGGCACGATGCCGTGCTCGACGACCGCGGTGCGGGTGCCGCCGTTGTCCCAGAACAGCTCGTTGAAATGGGTGACGTGGGTGAGCAGCAGGTCGTCCCGGTCGGCCATCGGGTGGCGGGTGTTCGGCACGTCGCCCTTCGGGGTGTTGTGCTCGACGTAGATCGCCGGCACGTCCCGGCCGGGGCGGCGGCCCAGCCACTTTTCGGCCAGCTCCAGCTCCTCGGGCCGTTGCAGGATCACCAGGTCGACCTCGGTCCGCCCCAGCTCCTCCGGGGTCACCTCGACGGCGTTCTCCGGCCAGGTGTAGGTCCGCGCCCGACCCAGCCCGTACGGGCCGCGGTCGGGCGTGACCGGCACCAGGTACCGGTGTCTCCCATGCACGAACGACGTCGTCCAGGAGCCGTGCACGTGCCACAGCAGAACGTTCATCTCTCTCCTCGTGGGCGACGGTGCGGGGGCGGAGCGGGGACGGTGACGCTGGGCTCAGCCGGGGACGAGCCGGCGGACGGCGGCGACCACCCGGGCCGGGTCGACGCCGCTGAGGCAGGGGTGCCCGGCGACCGGGCAGACGGCCGCCCGGGTGTCCCGGCAGGCCGCACCGGCGTCGCCGAGCCGGACCGTGGGCACCCGGTAGGGCCCCCACTGTCCGAACGGGACGGTCGGGGCGAAGAGACTGACCACCGGGGTGCCGACGGCGGCGGCGAGGTGGGCCGGCCCGGTGTTGCCGGCCACCAGGCAGCGGGCGCCGGCGACGATCCGGGCGAGTCCGGCCAGGTCGGTCGCGCCGCCGAGGTCGGTGCCGCCGGCAGCGGCGACCCGGGCGGTCAGCTCCCGCTCGGCGGGCCCGCCGGTGACCAGCACCCGGTGCCCGTCGGCCGCGAGGGCGGCCACGATCTCGGCGCAGCGCTCGGGTGGGCAGGCCCGGGCCGGCGCCGACGAGCCGGGATGCACCACCAGGTAGCCGCCGGCGGGCAGGTCGACGGCCGGCGCGGGCAGGTCGGCGCGGAGCCGCAGCGCCGGCTCGTCGCCGGCGGGCAGGGCGAAGCCGGCCGCCGCGGCCAGCGAGAGCGCCCGCTCCGGTTCGGGCACCCCGACCGGCACCCGGTGCCGGACGTCCAGCAGGGACCCGGGGTAGTCGTCGCTGATCGCGCTGATCCTTGGGACGCCGGCCATCCGCAGCAGCAGGGCGAGGGGGAGCGGCGACTGGTGGAAGGAGGTGAAGACGACCGCCTCGTCGGCCCCCACCGCGGCCAGCCGGGCGGTGAGCCGGCGCATGTCCTCGCCGTCGACCGGCCCGGGGGACCCGTCGATCCAGGGCAACCGCCACTCGATCAGCTCGTCGACGCCGGGCAGCAGCTCCGCCGCTGCCCGGCCGCGTGGCCCGCAGAGCAGCACCACCCGTTCCGCCCCGGCCGCCACCGCGCGGATCCCGGGGCCGGTGACCAGCACGTCGCCGGCCGAGTCGCTGCGCACCACGAGCACCGTGCCGGCCCGGCCGGGCCGCGGCACAACGGGCCGTACCGCCCGGTCCCGGCGCAGGATCTCGGCCACCGCGCCGGGCAGGTCGCGGGCGACGGCCGGCGCCTCGTCGACCTCCTCGGGGCGGGTGACCGGGGTGGGCACCAGGATCCCGGTGGCGCCGGCGGCGAGGGCGGCGGCCATGTCGCGGCCGATGTCGCCGACCAGCACGCAGCGGGACGGCGTGGTGCCGAGCGCCCGGGCGGCCTCGTGCACCAGCCCGGGGGCCGGCTTCCGGCAGGCGCAGCCGTCGGTGTCGTCGTGCGGGCAGATCGCCCAGTGGTCGACGGGGCCGAGCAGCTCCTCGATCCGGGCGTGCACCGCGTGCATCTGCCGCTCGGTGAAGTACCCCCGGGCCAGCCCGGACTGGTTGGTCACCACGGCCAGCCGGAGCCCGGCCGCGCGCAGCCGGTCCAGCGCCTCCCGCGCGCCGGGCAGCGGCCGGACCTTCTCCGGGTCGCCGTTGTAGGGCACGTCCTCGACCAGGGTGCCGTCGCGATCGAGCAGCACCGCGTCGTAGAGGGCGGGCCCCGGGGGAGTCATGTCCGACCAGTTGCCCTGGGGCAAGGAAGTAAACATCAACTCTCCGCCCCGGGCCCGTCCGCGGTGACCAGGGCCCCCGCGGGGACGGCGCGGGCGCGCCACCAGCCGCGTACCCAGTGGACGACCGCGAGTGGCGGGATGAGCGCGCTGGTCACCAGCATGGTGGCGACCTCGTCGGGGGTGCGTGGGCCGGGCGCGACGCGGTCCCTGGTGAACTCGGCGGTGCCGGCCGCCCAGCCGAGCGCGGCCAGACCGCCGAGCACGCCGAGCGTCCGCCGGGCGCGGTCGGAGCGCAGGGGAGCGGCGCGCAGCGCCGTGGCGGCCAGCGCCGCCGTGCCGGCCATGGCGACCGCCACGTGCTGGGTGCGCCGCCCCGGGGGCAGGTCGAGCTCGGCGCGCCAGGTCCGGCCGTAGAGCCGGCGCAGCAGCGCGTCGTCGGCGTTGCCGCGCTGGGTCCGCAGGCTGACCCAGCGGCTCTCCGGGCGGACCGGATGGGTCACCCGCCGCCGGCCGCGGACCAGGTGCCAGCAGCCGCGCCGGACCCGGTGGGCCAGCTCGGCGTCCTCCCGGTAGGCGCGGGGGAAACGCTCGTCGAAGCCGCCGACGGCGATCAGGGCCGCCCGGCGGTAGGCCATGTCGGCGGTGATCCACCGGCCGTCGGCCAGGCCCGCGGTGCCGCGTTCCCAGTCGGTGGGGCGGCGGCGCCCGGGCAGCGGAACCTCCACGACCCCCTGCACGCCGCCGACCCGGTCGGGCACCGCGAGGTCGGCGCGCAGCCGCCGGGCCCAGTCCGGTGCCGGCACCACGTCGTCGTCGAGGAAGACCACCCACTCGCCGCGCGCGGCCCACCAGCCCAGGTTGCGGGCCGCCGCCGGGCCCGCGCCCCGCCCGGTCAGCACCTTCGTGTACGTCGCCAGCGCGCCCGGCACCGAGAGTTCCCCGGTGTCGTCGCGCCGGTCGTCGACCAGCAGCAGCTCGGCACCGGGCAGCTCGCCGAGCTGACCGGCCAGGGCGTCCAGCAGGGTGGCCAGGCTCGGCCGCCCCAGCGTGGGCACCACCAGGCTGATCACCGGGCACCGCCCAGCGCCCGGCGGTGCACCGCGAACGGGCCGAGGGCGAGCAGGTCCACCGGAGCGGAGCCGAACAGCTCCATGGCCTCGCGCGGCGTGTCCACCATGGGCCGCCCGGCCGTGTTCAGCGAGGTGTTCACCACCACGGGCAGCCCGGTGCGCCGCTCGAACTCGGCCAGCAGCTCGGCCACCACCGGCTCGGTCTCCGGGTGCACGGTCTGCACCCGGGCGGTCCCGTCGACGTGGGTGACCGCCGGGATTCGGTCCCGCCACTCCGGCTTCACCCGGTGCACGAAGAGCATGTACGGGCTGGGGTAGACCCCGTCGAAGAGCTCCGCGAAGCGCTCCGCGCGGACCATCGGGGCGATCGGCCGGAACTGCTCGCGGCCCTTCACGTCGTTCATCCGGCGGGTGGTGTCCGGGTCGCCGGGGTGGGCCAGCAGCGACCGGTGGCCGAGCGCCCGCGGGCCGTACTCGCTGCGCCCCTGGTACCAGGCGACGATGCCGTTCTCGGCGAGCACCCGGGCCGCCTCGGCGGCGATCGACGCCGGCCGGGTGTACGGCAGCGCCGCCCGGCGCAGCTCGGCCTCCAGCTCCTCGTCCGACCAGCCCCGGCCCAGGTCCGCGCCGGCCATCGGGGTGGACCGGTCGCCCAGCTCGCCGGCCACGTGCAGCGCCGCGCCGAGCGCGGTGCCCGCGTCGCCGGCCGCCGGCTGCACCCAGACGTCCCGGTACGGCCCCTCGGCCGCGAGCCGGGCGTTGGCCACGCAGTTGAGCGCCACCCCTCCGGCCATGGCGAGGGTGCTGGCGCCGCCCGAGGCGTCGTACAGCCAGCGGGACAGGTCGAGGACGACCTCCTCGAGCCGGGCCTGGACGCTGGACGCGAGGTCGGCATGGTCCTCGGTCAGCTCGCCGCCGGCGGCGACCGCCTTGGCCATGCCGGCCCAGTCGATCCGCTCGACCTGGAAGCCACCGTCGTCGGTGACCCGGACCAGGTCGCGGAGCAGGCCCAGATGCCGGGGCTGCCCGTAGGAGGCCAGCGCCATCACCTTGTACTCGTCGCTGGAGTGCAGGAAGCCCAGGTGCCGGGTGAGGTCCTCGTAGAGCAGGCCGAGCGAGTGGGGGAGCTGCTGGGAGCGCAGCGGGGACAGCCGGCCGTCGCGGTAGACGCCGGCCAGGTGGCTGGCCACCTCGCCGCGGCCGTCGAGCACCAGCACCGCGGTGTCGTCGCCGGCCGGCGGTGCGGCCAGGCCGGCGGAGGCGGCGTGCGCGACGTGGTGCGGCACGAACCGCACCCTGTCCGGGTCGAGCCCGGGCAGGGCGGCGGCGAGGAACTGCGGCGCCCGTCGTGCGTAGTCGACCCGCAGCCAGTCCCAGGGGTCGCTCAGGCCCAGCTCGGCGGCGTCGCGGCAGAGGCCGGGGTCGAAGGAGTACGCCACCGCGTCGAGACTGTCCACGTCGATCCCCGCGCTGCTCAGGCACCAGGCGGCGGACAGCTCGGGCAGCTCCCAGGCGGAGAAGGGGACCGGACGCTTGCCGTGCTTGCGGCGGCTGAACCGCTCTTCTTCGGCGGCGGCCACCACCCGGCCGTCGACCACCAGGGCCGCCGCGGGGTCGTGGAAGATCGCGTTTATTCCCAGGACGCGCATGAGTGGTCCCTACCCTGGCGACCACGACCTAACCTGTAGATCATCGACTTCTCCGAGGAGTCGAATCTCCCCAGTGGAGATTCTGATTCGGGACCAAAGTCCCTGGTCGGCGCGGCGGGAACCGGCGAAGCTGGGCAAAGCGGCGCAACCATCCGACCGGGAGGTGTTTCCTTGTCCCCGCTCGCACTGTCCGTGCTCACCGAGGAGCAGCTCACCCTGGCCCGGGCCACCGGCAGCGGGCGCAGCGCCCGGACCGTGCACAGCGGCACCCGACTGCGCCAGACCGTGGTCGCGCTGGTCGCCGGCCACGCCCTGGCGAAGCACGCCAGCCCCGGCGACGCGACGCTCCAGGTGCTGCGCGGACGGGTCCGCCTGGTCGTCCAGGACCGCTCCTGGGCGGGTTCGGCGGGAGACCTGCTGGTGATTCCGGACGCCCGCCATGCGCTGCACGCCGACGAGGACGCGGTGGTGCTGCTCACGGTCGCCCGCGGATGAGCGCCGTCCGACAGTTGCGCGCCAACGGCGCCAGGCCGGTCACCGAACCGGCGCGTGGCCGCCGGCACCGCTGGCTGCCGCCGCAGCACGGCGCCTGGGCGATGCTGCTCCTGCCGTACGTCGCGGCGGTCGGCGTGACCGGCCCGCGCTGGCCGCACCTGCCCGTGCTCGGCGTCGGACTGGCCGGTTACCTGTTCTCCTACTACGCCCTGCTCGCGGTGAAGACGGGCCGCGCCGACCGGGTACGCCCACAGCTGCTGGTCTACGGCGCGGCGACCGCGCTGCTCGGTGCGCCGGTGCTGCTCGCCCGCCCCGCCGTCCTCGGCTACGTCCCGCTCTACGCCGCGCTGCTCGCGGTCAACGTGGGGCACGCCCGGCGTCGCCGCGAACGGGCCCTGCTCAACGACCTCGCCTCGGTGGGGCAGAGCCTGCTCATGGTGTTCGTGGTGGCCACCGTCGCCGAGGTCCCGCCGGTCGACCTGGTCGGGGTGGCGGCGGCGGTCGGCGCGTACCTGGTCGGCACGGTGCTGTACGTCAAGACGATGATCCGGGAGCGGGGGAGCGCCCGGTACCGGTGGGCCTCGCTGGCGTACCACCTGGTGGCGCTGGCGGTGGCGGTGACCGCCGGATGGGGGCCGGCGGTGGCGGCGGTCTTCGCGCTGCTGCTGATCCGGGCGGGGGTGTTGCCCGGCCGGCGGCTCACCCCGCTGCGGGTCGGGCTGATCGAGATGGTCGGCACCCTCCTGGTGCTCGCCGCGGTGGTCACCCGCTGGGCCTGACCGGGCACGCGGGGTTGCCTGCGGCCCGCCGGTGCCCCGACGCCGCCCGCTGGGCCCGGTGCTTGCGACGCTGAGTGACTGTCGCCTCCGACGGCCGCGGTCACGAGGCGTGACGACCCTGTTGGCATCGCCTCCGCGGTCGCCCGCCAGCCGCCCTTGCCTGAGCAGCGGAAACGCGCGCCGCGACTCCCCGCCCCCACCAACCCCTCCACCGCCTTTGCTCTGCAGCCGTATACGCAGCAGTAGCTGTCCGCGATCGTTGCGTATATGGCTGCAGAGCAAAGCGGGTCGGGCAGGGGTGCCGGGGTGGGGTGGTTCTCACCGAGGGTGATCGTGATTGAGGTGCGGTCGGGCCGTCGTCTCGAGAGCCGGGTGGAGGGGCGGCACAGGACGGGCTCGCCGGGATGGTTCGGGGCCGGGGGGGGGGGGGGGCCCGCCCCCCCCCCCCCCGCGAAGGGGGGCCCGCCCCAGCGCCCCAAAGCCCGGCCGAACACCCCCGAACCGCTACCGGGGGCCCGGCCGCCCCCGCGGCGCACGC
>NZ_JBEXLR010000158.1:0-8826 GCF_040610095.1 Micromonospora sp. NPDC004540 | reverse complement strand
CCGTCTCCACGCCGCCCGCGGCGGCCGCCATGACCGCCGCGGCGGCCAGGTCGGCGACCCGCTTGGCCTCCCGCTGCACCCGGGCCCGGGTCTCCTTGGCGTGCTGCTCGGCCAGATCCGCCGCCCGGCGCGCCTCGTCCAGCCGCTTGGTCTCGGCGACCAGGTCCCGGCGCACCTCGACCAGTTGCTCCTCCAGCGCGGCGCCCTGCTGCTCGATCGTGCCGATCTCCCGGCGGGTGCGCTCCAGCTGCTCGTCGACCGTCGCCAGCTCGGCCAGGAGCTGGGTGAGGGCCTCCTGCCGCTGCTGGATCTCCTGCTGCACCGTGGCGAGCTGCTCCTGGTGCGCCGTCGTCTCCTCGTCGGCTCGCTCGCGGACCTCGGTGGCGTACTGCTGGGCCTCGGCGACCAGGGCGGCGATGTCCCGCTCGGCGGCGCTGGCCCGGTCGGCCAGCTCCTGCTCGGCCGCGGCCCGCCGCTCGTCCAGCTCGCGGGCCATGGTGGCCTGCCACTGGGCCAGCTCCTGCTGGGCCTTGCTCCGGTTGGCCTGCACCTCCTGCTGGATCTGGGTACGCGCCGCCTTCACCAGCGCCTCCGACGCGGAGCGGGCCTGCTCGACCTGCTGGGCGCTCTGCTCGGCGATCCGCTTCGCCTCCTGCTGCGCCCGGTCGTGGGCCGCCTGCCCCTCGGTGCGCAGCTTCTCGGTCAGCTCCCGGATCGCGGTCAGCTCGGCCTGCGCGGCGGTGCGCCGCTCCTCGTCCGCCTTCACCTGCTCGGCCCGGCGGGTGGACAGCTCCTCCGCCAGCTCGTGCCGCTCCCGCTCCGCCTCGTCGCGCGCCGTGGCCAGCACCTTCTCCGCCTGCGCCTGGAGTTCGGCGGCGCGCTTGGTGGCTGCCTCGGTGATCTGCCCGGCCTGCTTCTCGGCCAGGTCGAGGATCTGGTCGACCATCGGGCCGAGGTCGCGGAAGGACGCCCGGTCCACCTGCGTGGGGCGCTGGCGCAGCTCGGCGGCCTCGGTCTGCGCCCGCTGCGCCTGCGCGGTCAGCTCCCGGACCTGGGTGTACGCCCGGTCCCGGTCGGCCGTCAGGGCGGTCAGTTCGCCGTCCATCTGCTCGACGTACCGGTCCACCTGGCGTTTGTCGTAGCCGCGCAGCGCCGGGTCGAACCTCGGTCGCGCGGACACGTCGTCGTGGGCCGCGAACGGTTCCTCGCCGTTGGACATGCGCCATCCTCCGTCGGTTCGCCAGCGCCAGGCCGGCGGATGACCGCCCCGCAGGGCATGATGAGGCGCAACGGTACCGCCGTCGGCGCGCGGGTTCCGCCCCGCCCCGCCCCCGACCGCCGGCACGGCTCCACACCGGCCGTCCGGACGGGTCGCGTCAGACCGGGAAGTAGGGGTTCCCCGCGGTCAGCCGGATGGTGAAGCCCTCGGCGTCCCGGTGCAGCGCCACGTGGTTGCAGGACTGGTGGCTGATCCAGAGACCCAGGCCGCCGGCGGCGCCGTTGCCCGCCGGCAGCAGCCCGGCGTACGGGTCGGTGGGGCCGGGGCCGCGGTCGTGCACGGTCACCACCATCCGGTCCGCGGCGCTCCACAGCCGCATCCGCACCGGCGGCACACCGTGCCGCAGCGCGTTGCTCACCACCTCGCTGACCGACACGACCAGGTCGTCGAGGTCGTCGACGCGAAGCTGGCCCCGGTGGGCGGCGCGCACCGCGTCCCGCGCCTCGGCCGGGGCCGGGTCGATCAGCTCGACCGTCGGCGCCGCCCGCTGCACCGGGTCGGGCAGCATCAGGTGGTGCTCGGCCAGGTAGCTCGTCGGCTCGGTGTAGCCGTCGGTCGCCACGTGACTGCCGTCCGGCAGCGCCACCCGGGGATGGGTGCGCGTCACGTCCGCCAGCACCCGGGACGGCGTGGTCCGGGAGTCGTACGCGCACATGCTCCAGAGCGGGAAGTCGTCGTAGGCGTGGTTGATGGCCGACTCGTAGCGGGCCCACCAGTCCCAGGTCGCGCCGAGCACGGCCGGCGGCAGCTCGCCGATGATCCGGATCTGCCGGGCGCTTCGGCGACGTACGAGCCCAGCAGCTTGCGGTAGGCGCGGATCGCGGCGGTGGGGCGGGCGTAGAGGTCGCCGCCGGGCAGGAAGGTGACCGCGGCGCCGGCGGGCAGGGCCCGGCGGACCAGTTCCGCGTTGCGCCCCCCGAGGCCCACCACGGCCGGTTCGCCGGCCTCGACCCCGCCGAGCAGGAACGGCAGCACCACGGCCAGCAGGTGCTCGTCGGAGTCGTAGAGGATCGCCTCGTGGTAGTAGCCCACGTGACCGGCGGCGGCTCCCGTCCTCATCGGACCACCTCCACCCGCACCTCGTCCAGATCGAGCAGCTCGACCAGCCGGGCCGCGGCGGCACGCGAGGTGCGCAGCACGGCGGTGGCGTCGTGCCGCCGCGCGTGGTCGGCCAGGTGCAGCAGGCAGCGGTGGTCGACGAAGCCCAGCCCGGACGCGTCGAGCACCAGCCGGCCGTCGACCGGTCGCGGGTCGGCCCGGTGCAGCGCGGCGGCGAAGAGCCGGTGGTTGGACGGGTCCAGCTCCCCGCCGAGCTCGACGACCGCCTCGCCGCCACCGGCGTGCAGCCGGAACAGCACGTCGGCGTTGGTCTCGGGATGCATGCAGGCCAGCTCGGCGATCGCCGCGTCGCCCAGCTCGCGCCGGTCGTAGGCGCAGACGGCCGACATCGGGTGGTAGCGCATCCAGCGGTCGATGAGGTGCTCGTAGCGGGCGAAGGCGTCGCGCTGGGCGACGGAGCGGACCAGCGTGGTGGCCTCGGCGAACACCCGCAGGCCGGTGTAGCCGGCGGCCAGCGCGTCGGTGGTGGCCGTCGCGTACGCCCGGACCTGCTTCTCCGGGTCGACGACCTCGTCGTGGCGGTAGGCCTGCTCCACCGGGAGCAGCCGGAGCGCGCGCCGGCCCAGCGCGGCGTCGAGACCGGGGAGGCGGTCCAGCCGGCGGGCCAGGGAGTCGTGGTCACCGGGGGCGACCAGCCAGACCTGCTCGCCGGCCGCGAGGCCCGCGGACAGGTGGGCGACCGCCCGGGCGTCCAGCGCCGCCGGGTCGTCGTAGGCGAGGCAGAGGTGACCGTACGTCGTCGACGACGCGCTCGCGCTGGTCATTCGGTTCGCCTCACGCGGCCAGTCTAGGCACACCTGGCGGGGAGAGCCGTCCGGCGTCAGGCGAGCGGGGGCCATCGGCGGCGGCAGATGGCGCAGAACCCGGTCCGACCGGCATCCTGGACGGCGTGCCGATCACCGTACGGGAGCTGACCGGGGCGGACTGGCCGCGGCTGTGGCCGATGCTGCGGGACATGGGCGTCGGCGACGAGCCCGCCGAGGTCCACCGGGAGCGTTTCCTGCTGCTGCTCGCCGACCCGCGCTGGGCGCTGCTCGGCGCGGTGGACGACGGCGGGCTGGCCGGGTACGCCGCGGCCCAGGACCACGGGCCGCACCTGCGCTCCGGCGACGCGCACCGCACCGTCCGCCTGCACGACCTGTACGTACGCCCGGACCGGCGCCGGTGCGGCGCGGGCCGCGCGCTGCTCGCGGCGGTGTCGGAGTGGGCGGCCGGGCGGGCCCGCCACCTGGAGTGGCAGGCCCACCGGGAGCGGGCGGCGCCGTTCTACGAGCGGCTCGGCCACCGCGGTGACCCGTGCCCGCAGCCCGACTACCCGACCTTCCTGGTCGATCTCGGACCGCGCTGACCGGCGGGCGAACGGCCGGGGCGGGCAGTCAGCCGAGCGGGTGGGAGATGCCCCGGGCGTGGTCGGTGACCGCCGCGCCGACCACGGTGGCGGTCAGCGGCAGCACCTCCAGGCAGCGGCGCACCGCCGCGGCCATCAGCGCGTTCGGCACCCGCATGGAGAGCGTGCAGTGCGGCACCCAGCGCCCCGGCTGGTAGTGCTCCACCAGGTCGATCCCGGCCCGGGCCAGCCGGTCGTGCACCGCGCCGTGGTGGGCCAGCAGCTCCGCGGTGGGAGCCGGGCCGAGCCAGAGCACCCGCCCGACGAACTGCCCGGCGTGCTGGAACTCCAGCCGCAGTGGGGCGGCCACCACCATTCCCGCGAGCGCCTCGGCGACCCGGTGCGGGTCGAGACGCGGCGCGACCGCCAGCGAGACGTGTGGCCGGTGCCGCTGTTCCAGCAGCGACTTCATGCTCTGCACACCCTCGGCCTCCAACGCGTCCCAGAGCACCCGGATCCGCCGGGTGGCGTCGGTGTCGAGATACAGCTCCAGCGCCGCGACCACGCGATCACCCTAAGGGGGTGAGGTTTGCCGTCCGGCCTGGGCGGTACAGCCCGGGGGAACCGACGGCGGAGGAGCGTGGACCCGTGGACGTGAACGACCTGCTGACCGAGGCGTACGGCCGGCTGCCCGACCTCGTGGCGGGGGCGCTCGACGGGCTCGACCCGGAACAGCTGCGGCAGGCCCCGGCCCCCGGGTCGAACCCGGTGGGCTGGCTGGTCTGGCACCTGACCCGGCTCCAGGACCACCATGTCAGCGATGTGCTGGGGGAGGAGCAGCTCTGGGTCGGCGGCCCCTGGGCGGGGCGGTGCGGGTTGACCGCGGACCCGGACGACACCGGCTTCGGGCACGGGCCCGAGCAGGTCGCCGGGGTGCGGCCGGAGGACGGCGGGGTGCTGCTCGACTACCACCGGGCGGTGGTCGACCGGACCCTGGCCCACCTGCGCGGGCTGCGCCCGGCCGACCTGGACCGGGTGGTCGACGAGAACTGGGACCCGCCGGTCACCCTCGGCGTGCGGCTGGTGAGCGTGCTGGACGACGACCTCCAGCACTGCGGCCAGGCCGCCTACGTGCGCGGGCTCATCCAGCGGGGTTGACCGCCGCCCGGGCGCGGGCCAGCGCGGCATGCCCGAGGTCGAGCAGGGCATGCCCGGTCACCCCCTGTTCCCAGGACTGGCGCTGCATGGCCAGCAGCGCGGCGAGCACCCGGTCGGTCGTGGCGTCCCCGGTCATCCCCATTCCTCCGGACTACCCGACTTCCGCCCCGGCGCACCAGCCCGACTCACCCGCACGGGGTGAGTTCGACTCACCCGACCCGCGGGGACGCTGCGGGAGCGGCCCGGAGCCGCCCGGCGGCGAGCCGCGAGCACGGACACGGGGAGGGACCGATGAGCGCCTCGGCGGCGGAGTACCTGGCCCGGCAGCTTCCCGGCCGACACCCTGACCTGCCGGAGAACACCGCCGGCACGCTGCGCCTGGACCTGCGCGACGGGGCGCGGACCGACCACTGGTATCTGACCATCGACCACCAGGAGGTCCGGGTGGATCGCCTGGCGGAGGAGGCCGACCTGGTGGTCCGCGCCGACCGGGAGGTGTTCGACCGGATCGCCGCCGGCCGGCTGAACCCGGCCGCGGCGCTGCTGCGCAACGACCTCACCGCGCAGGGCAACCTGCGGCTGCTGCTGACGCTGCGCAGGCTCTTCCCGGGACCGCCCGAGGCCCGGCATCCCCGCGAGGTGGCCCGCGCCGGAGGCCGGGTGGGTACGCGATGAAGCAGGAGCTGGTGAACATCCGGGCCGGCAACGCGTTCGCGCTCAGTGACGGGCAGGGCGACATGGAGGCCGACCCGTGCGCCCCGATCGGCCTGTTCTCGTTCGACACCCGCTTCCTGTCCCGCTGGGTGCTCACCCTGAACGGGGAGCGGCTGCATGCCCTGTCCCGGGACGAGCTGGCCTACTTCGAGACCCGGTTCGTGCTGGTGCCCGGCGCCGCCAGCCACTACGTGGACGCCGACGTGTCGGTGATCCGGCACCGGTCCATCAACGACAGCTTCAACGAGCGGATCACCGTGCTCAACCACTCCGCCGAGCCCGCCGAGTTCACCGTGCGGATGGACATCGGCAGCGACTTCGCCGACACCGCCGAGATCCTCCGACCCGAGCCGCGCCAGCCGGCGGTCGTCGCCGACGCCGTCCACCAGCAGCTGCGGATCTGCTACCAGCGGGGCCGGTTCACCCGGGAGAGCGTCGTCTCCAGCACCGCGCCCGCGGAGGTCGACCAGCGGGGCATGACCTTCCGGATCCGGGTCGCCCCGGACGGCACGTGGCACACCGACCTGCACGTCGCCATGATCATCCGCGGCGCCGAGGGACGGGACCTGCGGTCCAGTCTGGAGTCCCACCGCCAGCACGTCCATCAGGTCATGCCTGAGGACCTGGCCCGCTGGTTCGACCACGCGCCGCAGCTCATCGCCGAGCGGGAAACCCTGATGTCGGCCTACCGGCAGGCGCTCACCGACCTGGCCTCGCTGCGGTACATGCCGCTGTCCTACACCGAACGGGTGCCGGTCGGCGGGCTGCCCTGGGCGATGGCGCTGTACGGCCGGGACGCCCTCGTCACCTGCCTGGAGACGCTGCCGTTCACCCCGGAGCTGACCCCAGCGACGCTGCGCCTGCTCGCCCTGCTCCAGGGCGGCCAGCTCGACGACTACCACGACGAGGAGCCCGGGAAGATCCTCGCCGAGCTGCGGTACGGCGAGTCGGCTGCCTTCGGCGAGCAGCCCACCGCGTTCTACTACGGTGCCGCCGACACCACGCCGCTGTTCGTCATCCTGCTCGACGAGTACGAGCGCTGGACCGGCGACGTCGAGCTGGTCCGGCAGTTGCGCCACCCGGCCCGGATGGCGTTGGACTGGCTCGACGAGTACGGCGACCCGTACGGCGACGGCTACCTGCGCTACCAGCCCCGCAACACGGTCAACGGGCTGGCCAACCAGACCTGGCGGAACTCGCCGGAGGCCATCGTCGACCGGCATGCCGTCGCGCCGCCGTACCCCCGGGCGACCTGCGAGTTGCAGGGGTACGCGTACGACGCGAAGATCCGGGGCGCCCGGCTGGCCCGGGAGTTCTGGGGCGACCCCGGGTACGCCGACCGGCTGGAGGCCGAGGCCGCGCGGCTGCGCGAGCGGTTCGACCGGGACTTCTGGCTGCCGCACCGGGGCTACTACGCGCTGGCCATCACCCCGGACGGGGAGCCGGTGGACGCGCTCACCTCGCACCTCGGCCACCTGCTGTGGAGCGGCATCGTCGAGCCGGAGCGGGCCGACGCGCTCGCCGCGCACCTCTCCGGCCCGGAACTCTTCTCCGGCTGGGGGGTGCGCACCTACGCCACCGGGCAGCGGCCGTACAACCCGGTCGGCGCGCACCTCGGCGCGGTCTGGCCGTCGGACAACGCGCTCGTCGCGGCGGGCCTGCGCCGCTACGGGTACGACGCCGAGGCCGCCCAGGTAGCGGCCGGCATCCTCGCCGTGGCGGAGACGCTCGGCGGGTCGGTGCCGGAGGTGATCGCCGGCTTCCCGCGCGAGATCACCAAGTACCCGGTCCAGCTGCCGGAGGCCGGCCGGCCGCAGTCGTGGGCCTCCGGCGGCCTGCTCATGCTGCTCGCCACCATGCTCGGGCTGCGCCCCTGCGGGGAGAACCTGCTGGCGAACCCGTACGTCCCCGACGGGTACGGCCGGATCGAACTCCTGGACGTGCCGGGGCGCTGGGGGCGGGCCGACGCCTACGGTCGCGACCGCACCACCGGCCGGCGGGTCCGGGTCGGTGGCGCGGCCGGTCAGCGGCGCACCGTCGGGTGACCGGAGACCGGAAGGGCGACGGTCAGCGGGGCCCGGCCGCGCTCTCCTCCGGCGTGACGGCGGCGGCCGGGGCCGGTTCCGCCGGCACGGCGCGGGCCCGCCCGGCCAACCCCCGGTCGACCCCGACGAAGGCGAGCCCGAGCAGCCAGAACGCGACGGCGAAGAAGAGCGCACTGAGCCCCACGCCGCCGTAGCCGAGCTGCCCGGCGTCGAGGAACGGGTACGGGTAGCGGTGCACGACCAGCCCCCGCACCAGGGCGAACCCGAGGTACGCCACCGGGAACGCCAGCCACCACGCGGCGTACCGGGGGCACAGCCGGCCGCGCCGGTCGAACAGCGCCCAGTCGGCGATCGCCAGCAGCGGCACGACGGTGTGCAGGAACTGGTTGCCCCACCACTCGCCCGGCTCGCGGTGCGGCTGCACCATGGCGAACGGGCTGGCCGGGTTGGCGAGCACCAGGTGGTAGACCGTGCCGGTGATGGTGATGTAGAGGGTCACCGCGCCCTTGAGCGCGCTCGGCGGCTCCGGGCGGCCCTGCCAGGCCCGCCAGGCGGCGTAGCCGGCGAAGACACCGACCGCCACGTTGCTCTGGATGGTGAAGTACGGCAGCAGGCCGGTCACCGTGGCCGGGCCGAGCGCGGTGAGCACGATGCCGGCCACCACCCCGAGCACGACGGCCAGGCGGAAGAGGATCGCCAGTCGGCGACGCCGCGGAGTCACCGGGGCAAGCTATCAGCCCGTCCGGGGCGGATCACTGGTCAACGCGGGGAGGGGCGGACCGAGGCGGGCTTCTGCGCCGGCGGGTTGCCCGGCTGGCTGGTCGTCGTCGCGAGACCGGCCGTCGGGCTGCTGGGCGTGGGCTCCGGCCGGCCGGTGACCCGGGCGGTGGGCTCGGTCCCTGCCGTCGGGCCGGCGCTCGGCTGATGCTGGGCCGGGTCGGCGCCGGACCGGGTCGGCTTGTCCTTCCCGTGGAGCAGCCCGTCGCAGTAGCCGGGGACCTTCTCCCGACCGCCGGCGGCCGAGACCAGGTCGGCGAAGGGAGGGGTCTCCAGGGCACGGCCCCGGTCCGGGTTCTTCTTCGCCTGATAGGCGGTGCAGAGCCCGGCCAGCGCGGCCGGGCTGCCCGGCCGGTCGGTCGGGCCGGTGGCCGGGGTGGTCGGCCGGCTCGGGCCGGCCGACGGCG
>NZ_JBEXLR010000157.1:0-8875 GCF_040610095.1 Micromonospora sp. NPDC004540 | reverse complement strand
CCGGTCGCAGCGGATGTCCACCTTCTGGTTGAAGTACGAGTAGACGCCCAGCCCCCACGCCTCGTGCTCGCGCACGTGGTCGGCGCGCCCCGCCCGCCCCGCTCAGCGCAGCCCGTACGCGTCCAGCACGGTCTGCTCGACGGTGTTCCCGGCGCGGTCCCGGGCGTGCGTGCGCAGCGACACCGTGCCGTGCCCGGCCGGCACCACGGCGGTGAACCGGGTACCCGAGCCCTGCACCGGCACCGCCCGCCAGCTCCGCCCGCCGTCGAACGACACCTCGACCCGGACGGTGCCGCCGGTCGGCGCCGGCAGGCCCGCCGGCTGGCGCAGGGTCAGCTCGAGCCGGTGCGGCCGACCGCCGGCCACCTCGCCGCGTAGGTCGGCCGGGACCCCGTAGTCGACCTGGAGCAGCGGCAGCGGCCGGGCGGCGTCACCGGCCGGACGCGCCGAGGTGAACTCCCACGCCGTCTCGGTGCGGGTGGACCGCCGCCACTCCTCCGAGGAGCGCTCGGTGGTCAGGTCCAGCCGGTAGCGGGCCGCACCCGAGGTGGTCGGCACCGGCGCCCAGCCGCTGGAGAGGTCAGCGATCTGCTGTCCGTCCCGGCTCAGCCGGCGCTCGACGGTGTCCTGCTCCTCGCCCCAGCCGGCCGGGGCGTAGTGGCCGTCCGCGTCGACGAACTCGACCACCCGCAGGTCCAGGGTGTCGCCGGTACGCGTCGGCACCGGCGCTCCGCCGCTCGCCGGCACGGCCGGCCGGACCACCGGGGCGTGCCAGGTCTCGGTGACCCGGTCGTCGGCGGCGTACCGCCGCGGCTGCTCGGTGAGCCCGCCGAGCAGCGGCCCCCAGGACCAGGTGAGTCGGTGCAGCACCCGCTGCTGCCACCAGGAGTCCCCGGCGCTGACGAACTCCTGCCGGGTGGTGCCGGTACGCACCATCCGCTGGTCGTCGTTCCAGGAGTACTCCTGCCAGGGGCGCCAGCCGAACCGCTGCTCACTGGCCCAGTCGGACCCGCCGGTGTCGGCGTAGCGGGCGGTCACCTCGGCGGTGTTGTCCGCCGTCACCCGGTGCACGATCCGCTCCGGGACCCGCCCCTTCGACACCTGCCACACGTCGTACAGGTAGGGGCTGTCCACGGTCAGCGTCACGTCCAGGGTCGCCCGGCCGCGCTTCGCCGCCGCGATCATCGGCTGTCCGTCGTCGTACGCGACCACCAGCGACGGGATCGCCAACCGATCGCCGTCCGGGCGCCAGACCGTCCACGCGCTGCGGTCCGCCGGGCGGACGATGAGCACCATGGCGGCGCCGGCCGCCGTGGCGTCGGCGATCTGGTCCTCCTCGGCGCGGTCGTAGCTGCCGGCCACCAGCGCGGCCGCACCTCGGACCCCGGCCCGGGCCAGCTCGGCGGCGGTGCCGTCGCCCGCCCAGACCAGCGGGAGCTTCCGCCGGCCCGCCGGAGCCGGCGACTGGCCCAGCAGGTTGATGTCCAGCGGACCGGAGACGTTGCTGACCTGGGCGTCCACCATGGGCGCGACCAGCTGCCAGCGGGAGGCGAACTCGAACTCGCCCCGGCTCACCGGCCGCGTCGGGGTGACGTTGACCTGCTGGGTCGTGCTGAAGTTCATGACGCCGTGGTCGACCTGCCGCCCGTTGCCGAAGACCCGGTGCTCATAGAAGCTGATCACCGCGCGCTGCTCGGTCGGCTTCGGCGTCTCGATCCGCACCGGGGTGCCCTTGCGCGGGTCGAGGACCACCGTGAGGTCGCGATCCACCATGAGCTCGGGGTCGGTGACCAGGGTGATCTGCTCGTCCAGCGGGGCGCCGTGCTCGATCAGCCCCTCGAGCAGGTACGGGCCCTCCTCGACCTGCACCTGCACCTCGTTCGGGATCCAACCGAGGTGGTCCGACTCGGAGTGCTCGCCGAAGAGGGTGAACACCGACGCCAGGCCGGGCTGGCCGGCCATGTCCAGCGCGCGCAGGGTGACGGTGTGGATCGGGCCGCTGAGGGTGAGCCCGACGGCCGTCCGCGCCGCGACGCCGTCCGCGCCGGTGGCCACCAGCCACCCGCCGTGCACTCCCCGGTCCAGCTTCGCCGGGTCGGCGTGCAGCGGGACGGCCACGCTGCCGCCGGCCGGCACGGTCACCTCGGTGGCGTCGAGCGACACCCCGTCGGTCTCCGCCGCACCGGTGTCCAGGTTGCGCACCTCCAGGGCCAGGTGCAGGGCCTGCGGGGAGGACGTGCCGTTGGTGTACGTCACGGTCCGCTCCGCCACGGCACCGCCGGTGTTCACCCGGCCGAAGTCGGCGGTGGCCGAGCCGTACACCCGCTGGCTCAGCGCGCGGGCCACGTCCACCCGGCCGCCGCCCTGCTCGAAGACGGTCAGCGCGGGGTTCGCCTTCGTCGTGCTGACCAGCGCGTCCTTGAGCTTCCCGGCGGTCCAGTCCGGGTGCTCCTGGGCGAGGATCGCCGCCGCGCCGGCCACGTGCGGGGTCGCCATCGACGTACCGGACGCCCGCGTGTACGCCTCGTCCACCGGCGTACCCATGGTGGTGCCCGAGGCGCGGGCCGCGACGATGCCGACACCCGGCGCGGTGATCTCCGGCTTCAGGCCGTTGTCGCCGATCCGGGGGCCGCGGCTGGAGAAGTCGGCCAGGTTGTCGTCGCGGTCCACCGCCCCGACGGTGAGGGCGGCGCCGGCCGCGCCCGGCGACCCGACCGTACCCGGAGCACCCTCGTTACCGGCGGCGATCACGAAGAGCGTGCCGGTCTCGGCGCTGAGGTCGTTGACCGCCTGGCTCATCGGGTCGGTGCCGTCGGTGGCCGGGCCGCCGAGGCTCATGCTGACCACCTTCGCGCCGGAGTGGGCGGCCCACTCCATGCCCGCGATGATGGACGAGTCGTAGCCGCGGCCGCCGTCGTCCAGCACCTTGCCGACCAGCAGCTGCGCGCCGGGCGCGACGCCCTTGCGCAGCCCGTCGGACGCGGCGCCGCTGCCGGCGATGGTGGAGGCCACGTGGGTGCCGTGGCCGTGGCCGTCCCGGGCGCTGCCGCTGCCGGTGAAGTCCTGCGCCTCGGCGATCCGACCGGCCAGGTCGGGGTGGCCGGCGTCGACGCCGGTGTCGAGCACCGCCACCCGGACGCCGTTACCGTCCCGGCCGGCCGCCCAGGCCGCCGGGGCGCCGATCTGCGGCACGCTGCGCTCCAGGTCCGCGTGGACCCGCCCGTCCAGCCAGACACGGGCGATGCCGGCGCCGAGCCGGGGCACGCCGGCGGTGGTCCGGGCCTCCGGCGTGCCCCGCAGCGTGGTCCACAGGCCGCCGAGGTCGCCCTTGCCGACCCGCAGCGCCGCGCCGTTGATGCTCTCCAGCGGCCGGGCGGCGGTCGCGCCGGCGAGCGGCCGGACCCGGCCGGCGGCAGGCTGCTGGTAGCGGACGATCAGTGGCAACGCGCCCTGCGCGGCGTCGCCGTACCCGTCCGCGACCAGCTCCTGCACGTCGAACAGGTCGGCGTCGAGCACCCCGGCGGAGACGTACGGCACGACGTCGCTGGGCAGCACCCGCAGCCCGCCGTCGGCCTCCACGGTGTGGAAGGTGATCCGCTCCCGGCCGGGGCCGGGACGGACCGTGGCGGCGATCCGGCCCGGCGCGGCCGGGGCGAGGTCGACCTGGTCGCCCGTGATCAGGGTGATGCGGACGGGTGCGGCGCCCGGGGCGGGCGCGGCCGGGCTCGGGCCGGCGGGCGGGGCGGGCGGGTCGGCGGACGCCGGTGCGGCGAGTCCGACCACCAACGCGCCGACCGCGCCGGCGGCGAGCCAGCGTGGGGACCGGTGCATGCGATGGGCTCCTCTGCTCGGGGGCCGGCCTCCGGGGGGGATGGAGGCCGGCCGTCCGGAGTCTGCGACGGAGATCATCGGTCGGTCACTAGGTACGCCGCGCCGCACCGGCGACATGTCGCCAGGTGGACACGGGGCGACCGCGGTCGGACCACCGGATGTCGGGCGGATTGCCGTGGGCGACGCGGCCCGTGGCACGCCGGTCAGGCACGCTGACCGGGGCGGGCCGAAGGCGGGGGTGCCGGAACGTGTGCGTCGCCGCCCGGTTCGTGAGCCGCCGTTTCCTCCGACGGCGGCTCGCCGATCCGGCCGACCCGACCGGGGTCGAAACCCGGCCGGGCGCGGCTCGCCGTCCGCCCGCCGCGGCCGGCCGCGACTCCTCCGGCACCCCGACCGTCGTGGACCCGACCACCCCCTGGCCAGGGCCACGACCGCCGGACCGCGCGGTCCGGGCGGACACGGGCCTCACCGCCCCGCCCGGACTCCACCTCGGCGCAGCCCGAACGCCCCGATCGCCGTCCCTCGGGGACGGCGTTGCCGGCCCCGACGAACCCGCCGCCACACTGGCGGGACCCGCCCGCCCAGCCCGGTGCCGGCGACCGACGCCGGGACCCGGCGCGGCGTGCCGTCGTCGGGGAAGGACTCCTACCGTAACCCGGCCGCGGCCGGACCCGGGTACGCCGAACGGGCCGACGCGGGGTCGGCCCGACGGTCTTCGCTGAGCCGTCGGTCAGCGACGGCTGCCGCGCCAGCCCTGCACGGGCAGGTCGAACTTGGCCACCAGCCGATCGGTGAACGGCCGCGCCCGGAGCCGGACGATGCGCACCGGCAGCGCGCCCCGGCGCACGGTGACCCGGGCGCCCGGAGGCAGGTCGTAGACCCGCCGGCCGTCGCAGCAGAGCACCGCCAGGGTGGTGAACGGGTCCACGGTGATCGCGAAGGTGGACGTCGGCGCGGTGACCAGGGGGCGGCTGAACAGCGCGTGCGCGCTGATCGGCACCAGCAGCAGCGCCTCCACCTCCGGCCAGACCACCGGCCCGCCCCCGGAGAACGCGTACGCGGTGGAGCCGGTGGGGGTCGCGCAGACCACGCCGTCGCAGCCGTAGCGGGACAGCGGCCGGCCGTCCACGTCGACGAGCAGCTCCAGCATCTGGGCCCGCTCGCCCTTCTCCACGCTGATCTCGTTCAGCGCCCACGACTCGATGGTCGGGCCGCCCTCGAACTCGGCGGTGACGTCGAGGGTGAGCCGTTCGTCCACGGTGTAGTTGCGCCCGACCACGTCGCGCACCGCGCTGTCCAGGTCGTCGATCTCCGCCTCGGCGAGGAAACCCACCTTGCCGAGGTTGATCCCGAGCAGCGGCGCCTTGGCCGGGCGGGCCAGCTCGGCGGCGCGCAGGAAGGTGCCGTCCCCGCCCAGCGCGAAGACGATCTCCGCGCCCTCGGCGGCCTCCGGGCCGGTCACCGGCACCACGCCGGGCAGGTCCAGGTCGTCGGCCTCCTCGGCGACCACCCGCACCTCGAAACCGGCCGCGATGAGGTCGGCCGCCACCGCGCGGGCGTGCTCGGTGCTGCGCCGACGCCCCGTGTGCGTCACCAGCAGAGCGGTCCGGCTCACCCGGACACCTCCTCAGTCGTGGCCTCCGGCCCGGCGGCCGGAAATCCCTGCGGGCCGGCGGCCACCACCGCGCGCACCCGGTCGGGGTCCGCGGCGGGCGCGTCCCGGCGTAACCATACGAAGAACTCCACGTTGCCGCTCGGCCCGGGCAGCGGGCTGGCGGCCACACCGGCCAGGCCCAGCTCGAGCCGCGCGGCCGCGGCGGCCACGTCGAGCACGGCCTCGGCGCGCAGCTCCGGATCGCGGACCACCCCGCCCGCGCCGACCCGCTCCTTGCCGACCTCGAACTGCGGCTTCACCATCAGCGCCAGGTCGCCGTCGGGCCGCGTGCAGCCGGCCAGCGCGGGCAGCACCAGCCGCAGCGAGATGAACGACAGGTCGGCCACCGTCAGGTCGACCGGGCCGCCGATCGCCTCCGGCGTGAGGGTACGCACGTTGGTGCGCTCGAAGACCTGCACCCGCTCGTCGTTCCGCAGCGACCAGGCGAGCTGCCCGTAGCCGACGTCGACGGCCACCACCTCGGCGGCGTCGGCGCGCAGCAGCACGTCGGTGAAGCCGCCGGTGGAGGCGCCGGCGTCCAGGCAGCGCCGGCTGGCCACGGTCAGCCCGCCGGGGGTGAACGCGGCGAGCGCGCCGGCCAGCTTGTGGCCGCCCCGGGAGACGTACTCCGCGGCCGGGTCCTCGCCGGTGACCAGCAGCGGGTCGGCCGGGTCGACCATCGCGGCGGCCTTGCGGGCCGGCACCCCGCGGAGCTGGACGCGACCGGCCTCCACCAGCGCGGCGGCCTGCTCACGGGAGCGGGCCAGGCCGCGGCGGACGAGTTCGGCATCCAGCCGGGTACGACGTGCCATCGGTGGTTCTTCCCCCGCCTCTCCTCAGGCCTGGTCGATGCTGGCCAGGGTCTCGCGCAGCGTCTCGTACGCCGCCTCGTACTGGGCGATCTGGTCCGCCGGGGAGAGCCCCTCGGCGTTGATCATGGCTTGCACGGCGGCGTCCACGGCCGGGTGCCGCGCCTCGCCGACCTCCTCGACCGGCGCCGGCCGTACGCCCGGGGGCGGGCCGGGCCGGGGACCGGCCGGCGGCGGCCCTGGGCGTGGGCCGGACGGCGGGCCGGGACGGAAGGGCGCGGTCACGAGTCGGCACCGCCGGCCGGCTTGCGGCCGCCGGCCTTCTTCGCCGGGCGCACCGGTGCGGCCGGCGACTCCTCGGCCGGGGTCCGCGCGACGGTGGCGGCCGGCTTCTTCGCGATCGCCTTCTTCGCCACGGCCTTCTTCGCGACCGCCTTGGTCCGCGCGGGCACGGGGGGCGCCGAGACCGGCGCCTCGGCGGCCGGCGCGGCCGGCTCGGCGGTCGACTCCCCGGAGGGCGTCACCTCGCCGGCGCCCGCGGTCTCGGCGGCCGCGCCGAGGCCGCCCGCCGCGCGCGGGGCGGCGGCCTCCGGAGCGGGCGCCTCCGGCACGCCGGTGGCCCTGGCCTCGCGCAGCCGCCGCTCCAGGTCGTGCACCCGGCGGGTCAGCTCGGCGACCTCGTCGGAGGTGGCCAGCCCGACCGCGCCCAGCGCGCGGTCCACCTCGAAGCGGACCAGCTTGGTCAGCGCCTCCCGGTTCGCCAGGCCGGTGGAGACCAGCTCCTCGGCGAGCGACTGGAGCTGGGCGGCGGTCGCGCCGCCCTGGCCGACGACGCGCTTCACGGCGTCCTGGGCCTTCTTCCGGGGCGCCTCCGTCAGGCCCATGGCCAGCTCGAGGTAGGCGCGCCACGCGTCCTGCATGCCTGAGTCCTTCCGCGGGGCGGGGTGTGCAGGTGTCACGCTACCGGGCGCCCCGGACGCCCCATTGCGGTACGGTGCCGGGAAACGGCGTGGCGCGTGGTGAGGAGACGATGTGGCCAGCGTGGACGAGTGCCGGCAGGCGTTGCAGGACCTGGCCGCCCGACTGGACCGGCACGCCGAAGCGCAGGAGAAGATCGACCTCGACCGCACCCTCGCCTGCCGCATCACCGACCTGGACACCGCGTTCCACGGGCGCATCGAGGGCGGCCGGCTGGTCGACCTGGCCGACGGCGACGACCCGAAGGCGAAGATCGCGCTGAGCACCAGCAGCGACGACCTGGTCGCGCTGGTGTACGGTCAGCTCGACATCATGAAGGCGGTGGGCTCCCGGCGGGTGTCCGTCAAGGCCAACCCGTTCGACCTGATGAAGCTCCGCAAACTGCTCTGAGCGGGCCGGTCAGTCCGCCAGGCCGAGCACGGCCAGGGCCTCCGCCGCCGCGTCGGACGCCGGCCGCACCCGCGGGCCGGCCGCCGTCGACCAGGCCACCGCGCAGAGCGCCGCGAGGGCGTCCAACGGGCGTCCCGCGCCGTCGAGGGCGAGCCCGGCGTCGGTCGCCGTCACCGACCAGCCGCCGGCGTCCGCCGCGCCCGGCACCCGCACCACGGCCGCCGGGTCGAAGAGCCCGGCCAGGTCCAAGGAGACGTACGCGGGCCGGCGCGACTCGGGCGCGGCCAGCAGCTCGGCCACGTCGCTGACGCCGGTCAGCACCAGCAGGCTGTCCAGGCCGGCCCGGCGGGCGCCCTCGATGTCGGTGTCCAGCCGGTCGCCGACCACCAGGGTCCGCCCCGCGCCGGCGCGGCGGGCGGCGGTGGCGAACAGCGCCGGCTCCGGCTTGCCCACCACCACGTCGGGATCCCGCTCCAGCGCGGTGCGCAGCACCGCCACCAGCGAGCCGTTGCCGGGGAGCGGGCCGCGCGGGCTGGGCAGGGTGCGGTCGGTGTTGGTGGCGTACCAGGGCGCGCCCGCCCGCACCGCCAACGACGCCTCGGCCAGGTCGGACCAGCCGACCTGCGGACCGTATCCCTGGGCCACGGCGGCGGGCTCCTCGTCCACCGTCGACACCGGGCGCAGGCCCACGGCACGCAACTCCGCGCGCAGGGCCTCCGCGCCGACCACCAGCACCGGCGCGCCGGCGGGCAGCCGGTCCCGCAGCAGCTCGGCGGTGGCGGCCGCGGAGGTGAGCACCTCCTCCGGCCCGGCCGGCACACCCATGCCGGTGAGCAGGTCGGCCACCTCGCTGGAGCGGCGCGAGGCGTTGTTCGTCGCGTACGCGACCGCGCGCCCCTCGGCGTGCAGCCTGCCGACCGCCTCGACCGCGCCGGGGATCGGCCGGTCGATCAGGTAGATCACCCCGTCCAGGTCGAAGACGACCAGGGCGTACCCGTCGACCAGCCGGCCGTCCGTTCCGGCCCGGTCGCGTTCCCCGCGATCCGGGCCGGAACCCGCGTCCCCGGCGCTATCGGTCACCGGCGCTCCGACTCCGGCGCCCCGTCGTCCGTCGCGTCCCCGCCCCGGGTGTCCGGGCCGGCGGCGTCGACGGCGGCGGCGCGGGTGTCGGCGGCGAGCGAGCGCGCCTCCGCGTCGGTCAGCTCGTCGTCGC
>NZ_JBEXLR010000156.1:0-9179 GCF_040610095.1 Micromonospora sp. NPDC004540 | reverse complement strand
TACTTAATACCTGGGGGGGGCGGGGGGGGTGGGGGTGGGGTGGGGGCTCCCCGGGGGGGCGCGGGTGGCGGGCCCCCCCCCCCCGGGGGGGCCCCCCGCGGGAGTGCTTCGGGGGATGGGGTCAGTAGCGCGAGACGCCGCGGCGGCGACCCACGCCCGCCACCAGGGCCACGCCGATGGCGGCGAACAGGACCTGCAGCAGCAGCTCCCGCCAGTCGATGCCGGCGGTGTCGGCGAAGCCCGACGCCCGCGCGACGATCGTGCCCAGCAGCGCGGCGCCGACGCCGATCAGCATGTGCAGCCACATCGGCATGTTCTGGCGCCCCGGGACGAGCAGGCGGCCCAGAGCGCCGACGATGAGACCAACGATGAGCGCGGTGATGATGCCCCAGACGGTGAGCTCCACGGTCGCCCTCCTTCTTCAGAATGAGTCACACGGGTCGTGTGGTTCCTGTCGTGACCGCTAAGTGCCCGACCCGCCGAAAATCCAAACCGACTCCCGTGACGAATTGCTTCGGACGGCTCTGAGCTGGGCTTTCCCGGCCGGATTCGGGCGCGGGCGCGCGTCCGGCCCACCATTCGCGGGCTGATCCCGTTCAATGCCCTTTCGCCCGGGCGCGAACGCCAGCGGGCGCCCGACCGGTCGGTCGGGCGCCCGCTGAGGCGTTTCGGGGGTTGCGTCAGTAACGCGAGACGCTGCGGCGACGTCCCACACCGGCCACGAGGGCCACGGCGATGGCGGCCAGCACGACCTGGACCAGCAGTTCCATCCAGTCGATGCCGGCGGTCTCGGTGGCGATGCCGAGGGCGCGGGCCAGGACGGTGCCCAGCAGCGCGGCGCCGACACCGATGAGCATGTGCAGCCACATCGGCATGTTCTGCCGGCCCGGAACGACCAGGCGGCCCAGCGCGCCGACGATCAGACCCACGATGAGCGCGGTGATGATGCCCCAGACGGTCACGATCTTCTCCTTCTAAGAAGTTTCACACGGTCTGTGTGGTTCCTGTCGTGACCGGTAAGTTCCCGACCCGTCGAAAACCCAAACCGACTCGCTCCCCGCGCCGCCCGCCAAGCCCCCGCGCGTCGGTTCCGGCCGGCCGGAGATCCGCAGGTGGGGGCGGCGCCGTCCGGACGGAAAAAATCTCCGGGTACGCGAAACGGCCGGCCCCCGGATCGGGGTGCCGGCCGTTTCGTGGGCGCGTTACTTCTTGCCGGGGGGCTTGCCGTCACCGGAGTCGGAGGAGAGCGCGGCGATGAAGGCCTCCTGCGGGACCTCCACCCGCCCCACCATCTTCATCCGCTTCTTGCCCTCCTTCTGCTTCTCCAGCAGCTTGCGCTTACGGCTGATGTCACCGCCGTAACACTTGGCGAGCACGTCCTTGCGGATGGCGCGGATGGTCTCCCGGGCGATCACCCGGCTGCCGATGGCGGCCTGGATCGGCACCTCGAACTGCTGGCGCGGGATGAGCGTGCGCAGCTTCGCCGCGATCGTGGTGCCGTAGGTGTACGCCTTGTCCTTGTGCACGATCGCGCTGAACGCGTCCACCGGCTCGCCGTGCAGCAGGATGTCGACCTTGACCAGGTCGGACGCCTGCTCGCCGGAGGGCTCGTAGTCCAGCGAGGCGTAGCCCTTGGTGCGGCTCTTGAGCTGGTCGAAGAAGTCGAAGATGATCTCGGCCAGCGGGAGGGTGTAGCGCAGCTCCACCCGGTCGGCGGAGAGGTAGTCCATGCCGAGCAGGCTGCCCCGGCGACCCTGACACAGCTCCATCACCGCGCCGACGTAGTCGTTCGGGGTGAGCACGGTGGCCCGCACCGTCGGCTCGTGCACCTCGGCGATCTTGCCGGTCGGGTATTCGCTCGGGTTGGTGACCACGATCTCCAGGCCGTCCTCCTGGATGGCCCGGTAGACCACGTTCGGCGCGGTGGAGATGAGGTCGAGGTTGAACTCCCGCTCCAGCCGCTCCCGGATGATCTCCAGGTGCAGCAGGCCGAGGAAGCCGCAGCGGAAGCCGAAGCCGAGCGCGCCCGAGGTCTCCGGCTCGTACACCAGGGCGGCGTCGTTGAGCTTGAGCTTGTCCAGCGCCTCACGGAGGTTGGGGTAGTCGGACCCGTCGATCGGATAGAGGCCGGAGTAGACCATCGGCTTCGGGTCCTTGTAGCCGCCGAGCGCCTCCTTGGCCGGGTTGGCGTTGATGGTGACCGTGTCACCGACCCGGGACTGGCGGACGTCCTTCACGCCGGTGATCAGGTAGCCCACCTCGCCGACGCCGAGCGCGTCGGCCTTCACCATCTCCGGGGAGATGACGCCGATCTCCAGCAGCTCGTGGACCGCGCCCGTGGACATCATCTTGATCCGGTCCCGGGCGCTGATCTTCCCGTCGACCACCCGGACGTAGGTGACCACGCCCCGGTAGACGTCGTAGACCGAGTCGAAGATCATGGCGCGGGCCGGGGCGTCGGCCTTGCCGACCGGCGGCACGAACTGCCGGACGATCTCGTCGAGCAGGTACGGCACGCCCTCACCGGTCTTGCCGGAGACCCTGATGCAGTCCGCCGGGTCGCCGCCGATGAGGTGGGCCAGCTCCTCGGCGTACTTCTCGGGCTGGGCGGCCGGCAGGTCGATCTTGTTGAGCACCGGGATGATGTGCAGGTCGTTCTCAAGGGCCAGATAGAGGTTGGCCAGCGTCTGCGCCTCGATGCCCTGGGCGGCGTCGACCAGCAGGATGGCGCCCTCGCAGGCCGCCAGGGAACGGGACACCTCGTAGGTGAAGTCCACGTGGCCCGGGGTGTCGATCATGTTCAGGACGGCGGTCTCGCCGGCCCGGTCGCCCTCGCGGATGGTCCACGGCATCCGGACGGCCTGGCTCTTGATGGTGATGCCGCGCTCGCGCTCGATGTCCATCCGGTCGAGGTACTGGGCGCGCATCTGCCGGGGGTCCACCACGCCGGTGAGCTGCAGCATCCGGTCGGCCAGGGTCGACTTCCCGTGGTCGATGTGGGCGATGATGCAGAAGTTCCTGATGCGCGCCGGGTCGGTGGCACCAGGAGCATTCGCGCCGGGATCGAGCGTCGGTGGCACAGCGGTCCGTTCTGGTCGGCTGACGTGAGCGGGCCGGCGCGCCGCCGGCCCCCTCTATGCTCCCACGTCGCCCGGGGCGCGCCGGTGCTCCCCCGTCACTCCTCCGGCGGCTCGACGAAGAGGGCGGCGAGCTTCGGCAGGTGCCGTCGCGCCTCGTCCTCGTCGTCGAAGTCCCAGAAGTCGTTCAGGTCGGGCGCCCGCACCGGGTCCCGGTCGGCCGGCAGGTCGGCCGCGGTGGCCTTCCGGTACGCCTCCCAGGGCACCGCCAGCATGTCCTCGCACGCGAACTCCTCGCCGCTGAGCGCGGCGGCCCGGACCTGCGGCAGCTCGGCCAGCGAGTCCGGGTCGCCGACCGCCCGGGCGAACACCGCCCGGCCCTGGGTCATCAGCCAGCCCCGGAAGTGTTCGAAGCCGTCGTCCGAGGCGCCCCCGTTGATCAGGTATGCCGCGCCCCAGAGGTCGACCTTGTACGACGCGGCGAGCACCCGCTGCTGGTGGTGGGCGTAGCCGACGATCTCCTCCGGATCCCGCTCGGCGAGCAGGGCGACGGCGCGGGCGGCGACCGCTGCGGGCTCGCCCCCGCCTCCGGCCCGGGCACTGTCGATCAACTGCCAGAACTCGTCGGTCCTCATGGCCTGGCAGTCTCCCAGACCGATCCGCCGGAGCGGTGGGGCAGCGGGAACAGCGCGGCGAGCCGGGGATACCGGCGGGCCAGCTCGGCGGCGTCGCGCACGTCCCACCGCTCGTCCTCCGGCCGCGGCCGACAGCTCAACTCGCGGTCCCGGGCCTCGATGGCCGCGTCGATGCTCTCGGGCACCCCGGTGATCCGCTCGTACGCCTCGTCGGCCACGTAGTCCAGGCACTCCCACTCCGGCCACTCGTCCCCGGCCCAGTCGCGCATCGGGCGGCCGGCGAGCCGACGCACCTGCGGCACCTCGGCGAGCGCGTCCGGCTCGGCCACCACCCGGTGGTACGCCGCCCGCCCGAGACCGACCACCCAGGCCTGGAAGTAGTGGAAGCCGTCGTCGGAGCAGAAGCCGCCGCAGACCAGCAGGGCGGCTCCCCAGAGGCGCCAGGTGTCGGCCGCGGCGCGCAGCTCGTCCAGCCGCAGCGCGAAGTCGACCACGTCGGCGGCGGGTCGCTCGGCCAGGCGGTCGGTGAGCCAGGACAGCCGCTCGTCGGGCGTCCCGGCGGCGGCGTCGGACGCCTCGATCAGCGCCCAGAACTCGTCCATCTGCACGACCGGGATGCTGCCAGCGCGGTACGACATCGGGGCCTGCGTCGGGCAGCATGGGGGCGTGCCCGCCGTGTCCCTGCCCCCGGTCCCGTACGACGCGACGGCGCTCCGCCCGGACTGGGCCGAGCTGCCGGCCGGGCTGCGCGACGCGCTGGCCGCCCGGCTCGGCGGGCCCCCCGTGACGGTCCGCCCGGCCCGGGCGGGCTTCACCCGGGGCTTCGCCGCCGTGCTCCACGGCCGGACCGGCGAGCCGGTGTTCGTGAAGGCGGCGGCGCTGGCGGAGCAGCGACACCTGGTCGACTGGTACGCCCACGAGGCCGCCGTGCTGGCCCGGCTCCCGGCCGGCCTGCCGGTCCCCCGCCCGCGCTGGGCGCTCACCGAGGCCGGCTGGTACGCGCTCGCCCTGACCGCGGTCGACGGGCACACGCCCCGGCTGCCCTGGGACCCGGCGGAGCTGGACGCCGCCCTCACCACGTACGCCGAGGTGGCCGCCGCGCTCGCCGCGCCGCCCGCGGACCTCGTCGCGCTCGGGCTCCCGCGCCTCGCCGACCTGGCCCGGGACGACATCCTGTGGTGGGGCGAGGTGGCCGCCGGTCGCGAACCGGAGCCGGCGCTGCCAGCCTGGGCACCGCTGCCCGAGCTGGCCGCGCTGGAGTCCCGCCTCCCCGGCTACGCCGACGCCGCACCCGGGCTGGCCCACTGCGACCTGCGGGTGGACAACCTGCTCCTGGACGCCGCCGGCCGGGCCTGGCTCTGCGACTGGAACTGGCTCTGCCACGGGCCGGCCTGGTTCGACCTGGTCACCCTGCTGATCACCGGGTACGCCAGCGGCCTCGACGCGGACGCCGCCTTCGCCGGCCACCCGGCCGCCGCCGGCGCCCCCGCCGACGCGCTGGACGTGACCCTCGCCGCACTGTCCGGCTACTTCCTCACCAGCGCCGCCGCCGGCCCGTCCACCGCCTCCCCGCACATCCGGGCGCACCAACGCTGGAGCGGCGAGCAGGCGCTCGGCTGGCTCGCCACCCGCCAGGGCTGGACCTGAGCGGGCCGCCCCGCCCGCTCCCGAAGGTGCGGGTCTCCCCGCCACCCCGGCGTGGCGGGGGAGGATCAGGGCGGCACTCCGCCGGGACGCCGAGCCGGGCCGACCAGGGCGGACCCCCAGGGCACCGGAGGCGTTTTGGCCCGTCCCCGGGCGACCTGGTAACCTGGCTTTTCGCGCGGCGATGACGCATGTCCGTCGTGCGCGAAAGCAGACCAACCCGAGCTATCAAGACGAGGCTGTCGCGTGGCGAACATCAAGTCCCAGATCAAGCGCAACCGGCAGAACGAGAAGCGCCGGCTGCGTAACAAGTCGGTCAAGTCGTCGCTGAAGACCGCCATCCGGAAGTTCAACGAGGCTGCCGAGGCGGGCGACGCCGAGAAGGCCGCCACCCTGATGCGTGAGGCCACCCGCAAGCTGGACAAGGCTGCCAGCAAGGGTGTCATCCACGCCAACCAGGCGGCCAACCGGAAGTCGGCGATCGCCAAGCGCGTCGCCTCGTTCTCGGCCTGACGAGCGCCTCAGACCTGACCGGAAGCCCCGGGGTCACCGCCCCGGGGCTTCCGGCTGTCTGCGTTCCACGGCCGGTCGTCGACGTCCGACCAGCGTTCATCCTCGCCGGGCGGATCGGCGGGGTGGACCGCCCGCACCGTCGGCTCGCCGGCCACCGCCACGCCGGGTAGCGCCCGGGCCGTGGCCGGCACGGCGGCCCGGCCGACCACCGGCTCCATCTGCCGGCGGAAGCGGTCCCGCTCCTGCTCCGGCACCTGCGCCGCGCTGCGGATCACCACCTCGGCGACCATGTCGTTGAGCTTCACCATGACCGCCACCGCCGCCGGCAGCACCAGCACGGCCCACCAGGTCACCAGCTCGGCGAGGGCGAGCAGCACGGCCAGCGCCACGGCGCCCTCGAAGAAGAGGAAGCAGAGCACCCCGCCCGGGTTGACGAACCGCAGCCCGAGGACCCGGGCGTAGAGCGGCCGGTAGCGCTCCTCGTCCGTCGGGACGGTCGACCAGCTTCGGGTCACCGGCCGCCACCCTGCCGCGCCGCGGCCACCGAGAACACCGCCCGCTCCAGCGCGTACGCCCGGTCGTCGGCGCCACCCTTGACGGCGGCGTTGCACTCGGCGGCCGCCCGCATGGCCTCCACCAGGCCCTCCGGCGTCCAGCCCCGGCCCTGCCGCTGGGCCCGCTCGACCTTCCACGCCGGCATGCCCAGGCTGCTCGCCAGCTGGTAGGGGCTGCCGCGCCCGGCCGAGGCGACCCGCGCCACGGTCCGCACCCCGTCGGCGAGCGCGTCGGCGATCGGCACCGGGTCGACACCGACGTGCAGCGCCCAGCGCAGCGCCTCCAGGGCACCGGGGACGTCGCCGACCATCGTCGCGTCGGCCACGGTGAAGCCGGACACCTCGACCCGCCCCCGGTAGTAGCGGGACACCGTGTCCGCCCCGATCCGCCCGTCGGTGTCGGCGACCAGTTGGGAGCAGGCGGCGGCCAGCTCACGCAGGTCGGTGCCGACGGCCGCGATCAGCGTCTCGGCCGCGTCCTCGGTGCACTTGCCGCCGCTGCGGCGGATCTCGTCCCGGACGAAGGCGACCCGCTCCCGGTGGCCCTTGAGCTTCGCCGCCGGCACCACGGTCGCCCCGGCGGCCCGCAGCCCGTCGGCGAACGCCTTGCCCTTGGCCGCGCCGAGGTGCAGCACCACGAGCTGCACGTCGGGGTCCGGGTTCTTCGCGTAGCCCAGCAGCGCGGTGACCAGGTCCTTGCGGGCGTCCTGACCGGAGCGGAGCACGAGCACCCGGCGCCCGCCGAACAGCGACGGGCTGAGCATCTCGGCGATCTCCCCGACCGTCAGCGAGCCGGCCTGGTACTCCCGGACGTCCACGTCCGGGTCGACGCTGCGGGCCCGGGCGACGGCTTCGGCGACGGCTCGCGTGGCGAGCAGCTCCTCGTCGCCGAGAACGAGCAGAATAGGGGGCAGGCTGGCGGGGGTCACGCCGCCCATATTCGCACGGCCTCCGACCGGATCGTGCCTGCTCATCGGGGACTGTGACGTCACAGCCCGCAGTCAGCGCGAATCCAGACATTTGAGTCGATCTACCAGCTACCCCCACCAAGCTGCCTCGATCGTCGGGGTCCTTCCGAGCCGGTCTCACCGTCGCCGCCCCGGGCCGGTCCCGCGGGCCACCACCGCCAGCCCGCCGCCGCTGCGGACCGCGGCCACGTCGCCGTCGGTGTCGGTGCGCAGCACCCGGGCGCCCGCCCGGGTCAACCGGTCCAGCAGGCCGGGGTTGGGGTGCCCGTAGTCGTTGTCGGCGCCCACGCAGACCAGCGCGACCGCCGGGCGGACCGCGGCGAGGAACTCCGGATCCTGGTACGCGGACCCGTGGTGGGCCACCTTCAGCACGTCGGCCCGGATCACGCCGGGCGGCACCGTCTCCAACAGCGCCCGCTGCTCCTCGGTCTCGGCGTCGCCGGGCAGCAGGATCCGCAGCCCGTGCACGGTGGCCGCCAGGACCAGCGAGTTGTTGTTCGGGTCCGACCGGCTGCCGCGCATCGGGTACGGCGGCCCGATCGCGGCCAGGTCGACCGCCCCGGCCCGCCACCGCCAGCCCGCCGGCACCGGCGTCAGCACGCTCCCGCCCCGGCGCGCCGCGTCGCGTACCTGGGCGACGCCGTAGGGCGGCTCGGACCACTGTGGGGTGGCCACCGCCGCGACCCGCCGGCCCCGGAACACCCCGGCGATCCCGCCCACGTGGTCGGCGTGGAAGTGGCTGACCACCAGCAGCGTCACCTCCCGTACGCCGAGCCGGCGCAGGCACCCGTCCACCCCGGACGGCTCCGGACCGGCGTCGACCACCACGGCCCGGCCGGCGGCGACCGGCAGCACCACGGCGTCCCCCTGCCCCACCGCGCATGCCACGACCACCCAGCCCGGCGGTGGCCAGCCGGCCGCCAGCAGCCGGACGGGCAGCGTGCCGAGCACCACGGCGACCACGACGACCGCGACCAGCCGCCGGACGACCGGCCGCCGGACGGCGACCAGCAGCGCCACGCTCACGGCGGCCAGCAGCAGGGCGCCCGTCACCCCGCCCGGCCAGGGCAGCGTCCCGGCGGGCAGGCGCGCCCCCTGCGCGGCCACGGTCACCAGCCAGCGGGCCGGCCAGCTCGCCAGCCAGGCGGCGAACTCGGCGCCGGCCGGCCAGATCGGCGAGAGCACCGCCGCGAGCACGCCCAGCACGGTGGCGGGCGCGACGACCGGCACGGCCAGCAGGTTCGCGGGCACCGCGACGAGGCTCACCGTCCCGGAGAGCCCGGCGATCACCGGGCCGCAGGCGAGCTGCGCGGCGGCCGGCACCGCCAGCGCCTCGGCCAACCCGGGCGGTACGCCCCGACGGCGCAGCCCGTCCCGCCAGCCGGGGGCGAGCAGCAGCAGTCCACCGGTGGCGCAGACCGAGAGCGCGAACCCGGGATCCCCGGCCAACTCCGGGTCGACCAGCACCAGCACGGTGACCGCGGCGGCCAGGGCGGGCAGCGCGGCCCGGGACCGTCCGGTGGCAAGGGCGGCCAACCCGATCGCCCCCATCGCCGCGGCGCGGACCACGCTGGGCGAGGGCCGGACCAGGATCACGAACCCGACCAGGGCGAGCACGCACAGCGCGGCAGCCGTCCGCGGACCGGCCCGGGCCCAGCGGGCGAGCAGCAGCATCGACAGGACTGGGCGTCACGTCGCGACGCCTCGGCCGAAGGCGACGCCCCGCCCGCCGTCGCGACAGTCGGCCGCCGACGCGATCCGGTCCGCCGCCCGTGACGCTGGCGCGAC
>NZ_JBEXLR010000155.1:0-9608 GCF_040610095.1 Micromonospora sp. NPDC004540 | reverse complement strand
GCGCCGTCCGGGCCGGCGGTGATCCCGTACGGCCCCGAGCCTGGTTCGGACAGCTCGATCTCGCGGATGGAGGGGTTCGTCATGCGGCTTCGCCTCGCCGGCGTAACGCAGCAGCGTCGGCAACAGATCGGCCAGCGGCACGTCGGACGGCAACGCCAGATCCATCCTGGTCCGCGGCGCCACGATGGTGATCCGGCTCAGCCCGCCGGTCGCCGTCTTCGTCGCCACTGTGGCCTCCTCGTGCTCGCCTACGATCCACCTCGGCCGCCCGCGCCGCCCCCGTGGGTCCACGGCGCCTCCGGGAGATTACCTACGATGGCGGTCGCACAGGTTGCCCACCCGACGACTCGGGTGCGTCGGCCGACGACGAGCAGGGCCGCTTCTGGGGAGGAGACAGCCGTGAGCACGGTGGTGTTCCGCCGGCTTCCGCGTCAACCGGGGCCCGCGCTGCCGCGCGGGGAGGTGCTGCTGGAGTCCCCGCCCGAGCTGCCGGAGCCGCAGGCCAAGGGCATGGGTCAGGTGCTGATGATCCTGCCGATGCTCTGCGGCGTCGGCGCGATGGCCTTCCTCTACGCCGGTCGCGGCGGCGGCATGATGACGTACGTGGCCGGCGGCCTGTTCGGTGTGTCGATGCTGGGCATGGCGGTCGGCACGCTCGGCAACGGCGGCAACGACAAGGCCGAGCTGAACGCCCAGCGGCGCGACTACATGCGCTACCTGACCCAGATGCGCAAGCGCACCCGGCGGGCCGCCGAGCAGCAGCGCGCCGCGATGACCTGGCGGCACCCGGAGCCGGACGCGCTCTGGTCGGTCGCCGCCTCGCGCCGGCTGTGGGAGCGGCGGATCACCGAGGACGACTTCGGCGAGGCCCGGATCGCGCTCGGCCCGCAGCGGCTGGCCGTGGAGATCGTGCCCCCGGAGACCAAGCCGGTGGAGGACCTGGAGCCGATGAGCGCGATCGCGCTGCGCCGGTTCGTCCGGGCACACACCAGCGTGCCGGACCTGCCCACCGCGCTGTCGCTGCGCGCGTTCAGCCGGATCGCGCTGCGCGGCGACCGGGAGCCGGTGCTCGACCTGGCCCGGGCCGCGCTGGGCCAGCTGGTCACCTTCCACGCCCCGGACGACCTCCTGGTGGCCGTGGTGGCCGCACCCGACCGGCAGCCGGTGTGGGACTGGGTGAAGTGGCTGCCGCACGCCCAGCACCCGGGGCGTACGGACGCGGCGGGCGCGCGCCGGATGGTCTTCGCCAGCCTCGCCGAGGCGGAGGCGGCGCTCGCCAACGAGCTGGGCGGGCGGCCGCGCTTCGCCCCGGAGGCGAAGCCGCTCACCACCGCACCGCACCTGGTGGTGGTGCTCGACGGCGGCGAGGTCTCGCCGACCTGCGCGCTGATGGGGCCGGGCCTGCTCGGCGCCACGGTGATCGATCTCTCCGGCGCGGTGCCCCGCGACGCCGGTCGTTGGCTGCTCTGCCTGGACGCCGGCGACGGCAGCGGGCTGGACCTGGTCCGCGGCACGGCCAACTCCCGGTTGGGCCGGCCGGACCGGCTCAGCATGGCGGCCGCCGAGGGGCTGGCCCGGCAGATCGCGCCCTACCGGCTCTCCCAGCAGCAGGGCGCCAGCACGGAGGAGCCGCTGGCCCGCAGCATGGAGCTGCCGGATCTGCTCGGCGTCGGCGACGCGGCCACCGTGGACACCCAGCAGACCTGGCGGCCGCGCAGCCACCGGGACCGGCTGCGCATCCCGCTCGGCGTCGGGCCGGACGGCAACGTGGTCGAGCTGGACTTCAAGGAGTCCGCGCACGAGGGCATGGGCCCGCACGGCCTGGTCATCGGCGCGACGGGCTCCGGCAAGAGCGAACTCCTGCGGACGGTGGTCGCGGCGCTGGCCGTGACCCACTCGTCCGAGGAGCTGAACTTCGTCCTGGTCGACTTCAAGGGTGGCGCCACCTTCGCGTCGCTGGACGCGCTGCCGCACACCAGCGCGGTGATCACCAACCTCTCCGACGAGCTGCCGCTGGTCGACCGGATGCGGGACGCGCTGGCCGGTGAGATGAACCGCCGCCAGGAGGTGCTGCGGGCGGCCGGCAACTACGTCTCGCGCTACGACTACGAGAAGGCCCGGGCCGCGGGCGAGCCGCTGGAGCCGATGCCCAGCCTGCTCATCATCTGCGACGAGTTCTCCGAGCTGCTCGCCGCGAAGCCGGACTTCATCGACCTCTTCGTGATGATCGGCCGGCTCGGCCGGTCGCTCGGCGTCCACCTGCTGCTGGCCTCCCAGCGGCTGGAGGAGGGGAAGCTGCGTGGCCTGGACACCCACCTGTCGTACCGGATCGGCCTGCGGACCTTCTCGGCGGTGGAGAGCCGGATCGTGCTCGGCGTGCCGGACGCGTACGAGCTGCCGAACGCTCCAGGCCACGGCTACCTGAAGACCGACACCACCACGATGCTCCGGTTCCGGGCCGCCTACGTCTCCGGCCCGTACCGGGCGCCGGGGCAGGTGCAGCGGTCGACCCGGGCGCAGGTGCAGCGCCGGATCGTCCCGTACGGCATCGACTACGTGCCGGTGCCGGCGCTGCCGAGCCCGGCCGAGACCGCGCCCGAGCCGGAGCAGACCGGCGACGGCAAGGCGGTGGCCATGCTGGACGTGCTGATCGAGCGGCTCCAGGGCCGGGGACGCCCGGCGCACCAGGTCTGGCTGCCGCCGCTGGCCGAGCCGCCGAGCCTCGGCGAGCTGCTGCCCCCGCTGGGCGTCCACCCGACGTTCGGCCTGACCACCGCCAACTGGCCGGGGCGGGGCCGGCTCACCGTGCCGGTCGGCATCGTCGACCGCCCGTACGAGCAGCGCCGCGACCCGATGATGGTGGACCTCTCCGGTGCCGGCGGCAACGTGGTGATCGTCGGCGCCTCACTGAGCGGCAAGAGCACCCTGCTGCGCACGATGCTGGCCTCGCTGGCGCTCACCCACACGCCGCGCGAGGTGCAGTTCTTCTGCCTCGACTTCGGCGGTGGCGCGCTGCGCAGCCTGGACGGGCTGCCGCACACCTCCGGGGTGGCCGGGCGGCGCGACGTCGAGGCGGTCCGCCGGACCGTGGCCGAGGTGGTCGCCGTCATCGACGAGCGGGAGAACCGGTTCACCCAGCACGGCATCGACTCGGTGGCCAGCTACCGCCGGCGCCGGGCGGCCGGGGAGTTCGCCGACGACCCGTTCGGCGACGTCTTCCTCGTGGTCGACGGCTGGAACACGCTGCGCCAGGAGTACGAGGAGCTGGAGCAGACCATCACCAACCTGGCCAACCGCGGCCTGGGTTTCGGCGTACACGTGGTGGTCACCGCCGTGCGGTGGGCGGAGATCCGGATCAACATGCGGGACCTGCTCGGCACCAAGCTGGAGCTGCGGCTCGGCGACGCGGCCGAGTCGGAGATCGACCGGCGGGCCGCGCAGAACGTGCCCGTCGGCACTCCCGGTCGCGGCCTGACCCGCGACAAGCTGCACTTCCTCACCGGGATCTCGCGGATCGACGGCAAGCGCGATGTCGAGGACCTGACCGAGGCGTCGGTCGCCCTGGCCGGGCACGTGGCGGCCAACTGGCCGGGCCGCCCGGCGCCGAAGGTGCGGCTGCTGCCGCGCAAGCTGGCGGTCGGCGAGTTGGCCAAGGTGGTCGACCGGTCGGTCCCGGGCATCCCGATCGGCGTCAACGAGTCGGCGCTCGCGCCGGTCTACCTGGATCTGACGAGCGAGCCGCACCTGACCGTGTTCGGCGACGCCGAGTGCGGCAAGACCAACCTGCTGCGGCTGATCGCCCGGGGCATCGCCGAGCGGTACACCCCGGCGCAGGCGCGGCTGGTCATCGCCGACTATCGGCGTGGCCTGCTGGGCGCGGTGGAGGGTGACCACCTGCTCGACTACGCACCGTCCAACCAGGTCTTCAGCCAGGGCCTCGGCTCGATCCGGAGCGCGCTGCAGAACCGGCTGCCCGGGCCGGACGTGACCACCGCCCAGCTGCGCGACCGGAGCTGGTGGAAGGGCCCGGAGCTCTACATCCTGGTGGACGACTACGACCTGGTCGCCTCCGGCGGCAACAACCCGCTCAGCGCCCTGCACGAGCTGCTGCCGCAGGCGCGGGACATCGGCCTGCACCTGATCATCACCCGCCGGGTGGGCGGCGTGGCCCGGGCCCTCTACGAGCCGGTGCTGCAACGCCTGCGCGAGCTGGACTCGCCGGGCCTGCTGATGTCCGGCAGCCGCGAGGAGGGCGCGGTCTTCGGCAACCTGCGGCCGAGCCCGCAGCCGCCGGGCCGGGGCACCCTGGTCCGCCGCCGGGACGGCCAGCAGCTCATCCAGACCGCGTGGACGGAGCCCGCCTGACGGGGCGGATGTCGGATGACTGGGTCCGGTAGCGTCGGCCCGACCGTCGATGGGGAGGGGAAGGACAGTCGTGAGCACCTCGTGGGGTTACGGCGGCGCCGGTGGCGCCGTGGAGAACCTGCTGCGCCAGGCGCAGGAGCAGCAGCGCCGGCTGGCGGAGTTCCAGCAGCGGCGCGCCGAACTGCGGGTGACCGGGGAGAGCCCGGACGGCCTGGTCCGGGTGACGGTCGACGGTGACATGAAGGTCGGCGGCATCGACCTCAACGCCCGGGCCATGCGGCTGGACAGCTACACCCTGGCCGAGTCGCTCCAGGCCGCGATCGACGCGGCGTACGCGGCGTTCGCCGAGCGGCAGCAGGAGCTGATGACCGACATGCTCGGCGGCTCGGACCTGGTCCGCCGGGCGCAGGAGGGCAACCTCACCCCGGAGGACTGGTTCCGTCAGTTCGGGGTGGACCTGACCGACCCGACCCGCGGCCTGCGCCGCTGACCAGGGAGGAGACGCGGTGGCGAACAAGGTCGACGTCGACGCGATCCGCAAGGCGAGCAAGAAGCTCGACGCTCCGGACGGCCCGATCCAGTACCTGCGCAACGTGCAGACGCTGCTGGAGAGCGTGAAGCTGCCGGACGGCGCACTGACCCTTTTCGGCGGGGCGACCGTGCGGGCGCACAACTCCTCGGTGGACGGTCACCTCGACAACGTCAGGACCGGCATCGAGCACCTGCACAAGGCGGCCGCGCAGCTGGAGCAGACCGCCAAGAACTGGGAGAAGTCCGACCAGCCCTGGGTGGTCAAGTGACCGGCCGGGCGCGCGACGGGGGGAACAGCTGATGTCGGAGATCCTGATCGCGAACGCGGCCGGCACGGTGACCGGCACGCACACGGTCGCCGCCGCGACGGCGCCGGTGCGCGGCCTGCTGCCCGCGGCCCGGGCCAACTGGATGTGGCTGGTCTTCGCCGGGGCCCTGGGCGCGGCCATCGCCTACCTGGAGACCTTCGACAACGACGAGGTCAACAAGTCGATCAAGGAG
This sequence comes from Micromonospora sp. NPDC004540, assembly GCF_040610095.1. Lineage (NCBI taxonomy): Bacteria > Bacillati > Actinomycetota > Actinomycetes > Micromonosporales > Micromonosporaceae > Micromonospora > Micromonospora sp. NPDC004540. The sequence continues at coordinate 4,211 of NZ_JBEXLR010000155.1, read as the reverse complement.
TGGGGCGACGCGGCGCGGCTGCTCGGCGGGGACCAGTTCGGCGCGGCGCTGGAGCAGGTCCCGCCGTCGGACACCGAGTGGGACTTCGACGACCGGGACGCCTTCGACCTCTTCCTCCGCAAGCTCGGGGCGGAGATCAACTCGCTGGCCGAGGCGTTCAACGCCAACAAGGACACCCTCACCTCCGCCCGGGACGCCTTCAACGACGCGGTGAACGCGCTGGTCGACGCGCTCATCCCGATCCTGATCGCGGTGATCGCGTCGGTCGCCCTCCAGGCGTTCCCGCCGACCGCGCCCATCGCCGAGGCGATCGGCGTGGCCGGGATGGTGGCGAGCGCGGCGATCCTGGCGCTGGTCTTCGGCGACATCAGCGCGCTGTTCTCCGCCGTCATGGCCGGCTTCCAGGGCAACGACCGGTTCGCCTTCGTGTCGGACTCCCGGCCCGGCTGGGCGGCCACCGGCCAGGACCCGGACATCAAGGACATCAAGATCGACTGGGTGCAGGACTCCAAGTTCTACCAGTGACGGGAAGGGGCTCCGGGTGCTGGTGCTCTTCGTGTACTTCCTGGTGACCGTGCCGGTCTTCATCGCGCTGGCGCTGGTCGCCCAGTTGTCCCGCGCCGAGTGGGCGAAGCGGGCCAGCGAAGTGGTGTTGCTCACCGGGGTCGCCGCGCTCATCCCCGTGGTGTTCGACCGGGCGCTCGACAGGCCGGTGCTCTGGCTGTTCGTGGCGCTGCTGGCAGTCGTGCTGGTCTTCGGCGCGGCCATGCATGTGAGGTCGTACCGGCGATCGTCCTGATCCGCGGCTGGCGCCGTCGACCGTCCACGTCGTACGGTCTGATCGCCGGACGTCGTTGTGCGCCATGGGGATGCAGGGCTGCGCGGATTGGACGTCGTCCGCTACGGTTCGGTTGAAGTGTCCGTCGGTGGGGTGTGTACGCCTTGCCGCGGGGGAGGGGCGCGGCGGATCCGCCGCCACAGAGATGACGGAAGGGTGTGAAGCATGGCGTTCGAGGTCAGTGCAGCGACTCTGCACACCGCCGCGAGTGACGTGCGGTCCACGCGCAGCGACGTCGACGGTGAGCTGAAGAAGCTGTGGAACGTTGTCGACGACCTGGCCATGGCCTGGAAGGGCGGGGCGTCCACGGGTTTCCAGAACCTGATGCTGCGTTGGAACGAGGACACGAACAAGCTGCTGACGGCGATGGACAACATCGCCGACCTGCTTGACAAGTCCGGCACGACGCACCAGGTCAACGACGAAGAGCAGCAGCAGATGCTGGACAAGTTCCACTCTGCTCTCAACCCGTGATCCGCGAAGACAGGCAGAGGAGGAATCGATGAGCATCAAGGTTGACTACGCTGTCCTCGAGAGCAGCAACCAGCAGATGCAGGCCATCTCGCGGACCATCGACGAGAAGCTGGACACCCTGCGCTCGATGCTGACCAAGCTCGAGTGGGAGGGTCAGGACCGCGTCGCCTACGAGCAGCACCAGGCTCAGTGGGACGCCGCCGTGCGGGACATCAACAAGGTCCTGAACGAGATCGGCGGTGCCGTGGGCATCGCCCGCGAGAACTACATGACCACCGAGATGAGCAACTCGAAGGTCTGGGGCTGACCCGACCGGCCCGCTGCGGCTCCGCTCCGGCTCACGCCGGGGCCGGGGCCGTAGTGCTTTTCGGGCGGGGTTTCGGGGCCGGCCCGGGTCAGGCGTCCTGCGGCGCGGTGCGGCGGCCCGGGCGCCAGCCGCGCCGGCGGCCGCGGACCAGGATCGGCCGCAGCGCCAGCAGGACCCCGGCCAGCACCGCGCCGATGGCGGCGGCCCAGATCGCCACGGTGCGCTGCCAGGCCAGTGGGTCGACGTGCGGCGCCGGCTCCGGCATCGCGCCCAGCGGCGGGTCGCTGCGGGTGCCCAGCAGGCTGGTCACCGCCCGGTAGGGGTTGACCACCCCGTAGCCGACCAGCGCGTTGTGCCCGTCGGGCGGGTTGTCGGCGGTGCGGGTGAGCCGGTACGCGACCTCCTCCGGGCTGATGTCCGGGTGCGCGGCCCGCACCAGCGCGGCGACCCCGGAGACGTATCCGGTGGCGAAGCTGGTGCCACCCTGCGGCTCGGCCCGGTAGCCGGCGCCCTGCGGGGCGGGGCCGACGATGTTCAGCCCGGGCGCGGCGATGTCCACATAGTTGCCGGTGACCGAACTGCCGACGTGCCCGCCGTTCTCGTCCACGCCGGCGACCGCGATGACCCCCGGGTACGAGGCCGGATACGCCGGCTGGTCCTGCTGGTTCTCCTGCCGGTTGCCGGCTGCGGCCACCAGGATCACGCCCTTGTCGAGGGCGTAGTCGACAGCCTCCTTCAGCGCCGGGTCGTCGAGCGTGACCAGGGAAAGGTTGATCACGTCGGCGTCGTGGTCGACCGCCCACCGGATGGCCTTGCCGATCTCGGCCGGGATGGACTCGTCGAAGGCCTTCTGGTTGTCGGCCAGCACGCGGACCGGCAGGATCTGGGCCTCCGGCGCGATCCCGGTATAGGGCGCGCCGGTGCCCTCCCGCCCGGCGATGATGCCCGCGATGAGGGTGCCGTGGCCCACCAGGTCGCACTGCCCGTCGAGCTTGACGAGGTGATTGAAGTCCTCGCCGGAGAGCACCCGGCCGCGCAGCAGCGGGTGGGTGGGGGAGACGCCCGAGTCGATGACCGCGACGGTGATGCCCTGCCCCTTGGTGACCCGCCAGGCGGCGGCCGGGTCGAGCCGGTTGAGCGCCCAGGGCGCCTGGGCGGGGGCGGGGCCGCCGGGTGGGCCGCACTTCGGGGCCGCCACGGCGGGGGCGGGCACCGCCAGCAGGCCGCCGAGCAGCGCGGCCACCGCCGTTCCAGAGAGGACGGTTCGGATCCGGTGCCCGGTACGGACGCGCTCCGTCATCCCGTCCGGCCGCAAGCTGTCGCGCACGCGGTGAGATTACCGTCGCCGCGCCGTCCGTGCGGTGACGGGCGTGCGGAGGGGCGGTCAGCTCTCGGTCGCCGGCTCCGCGACCGGCTCGGTGGTGAAGAGCGCGAGCAGGGCGCCCACCTGCTGGTCAGCCTCGGCCGGGTGCCGGAAGTGCCCGCTCGGGTTGATCGTGTATTCGTTGCGCCGGCCCACCCGGGTCCGCTGGAGGTAGCCACCGGCCTCCAGGTCGGCGACGATCGCCTGGGCGGCCCGCTCGGTCACCCCCACCTCGTCGGCCACGTCCCGCAACCGCGCGGTGGGGTTGCGGGCGATGGCCAGGAGCACGTGGCCGTGGTTCGTGAGGAAGGTCCAGTTCCGGCCGCTCCCGTTCTGGTCCGGTGTCGTCGCCATGGTGGTCATGGTATGGCCCCGGCCGTCTCCCGGTCCCGGCCCGGCCCGCCGTGCGGGCGAGGCAGGAGCCGGAGCCGCCGTCAAGGGTGGCCCGACGTATGAAATGCGTATCACGTAAATCTTGACGTAGGTTGCACTGCGTGTGACGGTGGGTGGCGAGGCCGCCTCCGTCGCCGGCCGGCTGACCAGGGTTTTCTCGCGAGGACGAGGTGAGGATCAGTGTCGCCGACCACTCCCGAACAGGCGCTCGCCGAGCTCTACTCCGGTAACCAGCGGTTCGTCACCGGCGTCCCACGCCATCCCAATCAGGACGCCGGACACCGGGCGGCGGTGGCCGACGGGCAGCACCCGTTCGCAGTGATCGTCGGCTGCTCCGACTCCCGGCTCGCCGCCGAGATCATCTTCGACCGCGGCCTCGGCGACCTCTTCGTGGTCCGCACCGCCGGCCACACCGCCGGCCCCGAGGTGCTCGGCAGCGTCGAGTACGCGGTGACCGTGCTGGGCACCCCGCTCGTGGTGGTGCTCGGGCACGACTCGTGCGGCGCGGTCCAGGCCGCCCGTGAGGCGGTCCGCACCGGCACCTCCCCGGCCGGGCACCTCGGCGCGGTGGTGGACGCCGTCGCGCCCAGCCTGCTCCGGGCCGCCCGCGAGGGCGTCGAGGACCTCGACGGGATCGTCGACGTGCACATCGCGCAGACCGTGGAGGCGCTGCTGGCCCGGTCCGCCGTGCTCGCCGGTGCGGTGTCCGCCGGGCGGTGCACGGTGGTCGGCCTGTCGTACCGGCTCAGCGCGGGCGAGGTGCGCACGGTGGCCGAGGCCCCGGCCGGCGCGAAGGTCACGCCGGTGCCCGCCCCGGCCGCGCCCGCGGACCCGGC
>NZ_JBEXLR010000154.1:0-10057 GCF_040610095.1 Micromonospora sp. NPDC004540 | reverse complement strand
CCCGGCCGCCGGCCGCTGCCCGGCCCCGAGCGCCGCGCCGCCACCTGACCGGCGGGCCCGCCGGGGTTCAGTCCGCGGCCGCCACCAGCTCCGCGATCCGCGTCAGCGGCTCCGCGTACGCGGGCCAGTCCAGGCCGTCCACACTCGCCGTCGCCCGCCGGCGTACGCCGTCCACGGCGCCGGCCCGCGCCACGATCGCGGTCAGCACCTCGGCGGACCACTCGGGGCGGAGCAGGTCGCGCAGGGCGCGCACTTCGGGGCGCAGCACCGCCAGCGCGCCGACCAGCGCGGCGGCCGCCCAGTTGGAGGTGCCACCGACCAGCAGCGTCTCGCAGCCGACCACGCAGCGGATCCGCTCGCCCCGGTCGACGACCCGGGCCACCAGCTCGGCCGGCAGCAGGCCCATGCCCAGCTCGTTGCCGCCGTCGCCGATGCCGATCCGGAAGGCGGGCCCGGCGGTGAAGAGCCGGTCGAGCGGGGCGCTGTGCCCGCCGATGTCCTCGCCGCGCATGTTGCGGGGCCGGCCGTCGAGGCCCGGGCCGACCCGCTCGCACGCGATCACGTGCGACAGCCGCGCGTACCGGGGCAGCATGGTCGCGGCCCACTCGTCGTACCCCCGCAGTGGCGCCACGTCGAGCGGGACGCCGGGGGCGCCGGCGGCGATCGCGGCCTCGACCACCGGCGCGCAGGGCGCGTCGGTGACCAGCCGGGCCTGCCCGCCGAGCGCGCGCAGCGCGGCGGCGAGCTGCACCGCGCCGATCGGGCCGTCGGTCTCGGCGGCGGGCGGCTCGGCGCCGGGGATGAAGAACCCGGTCAGCACGGCGGCGTCCGGCGCGGGCCGGCCGGCGAGCGACCGGGCGGCGGTGAGCAGGCCCCCGGCCGTCGGTACGGCGAGCGCCTCGCTGCCCCGGCCCACCTCCCGGGCGGCGACCCGGGCCAGCTCGGCGACGGCTTCCTCGACCCGCATGACGCTCCCTCCGCCGGCGACGGGCCCAGGGTAGGCGTCCGGGTCCACTGCTGCGGATCCAGTGGCCGCGCGGCCCGATGACCAGCGGAACGGTGGGCGCGAAAGGAAACCGCGCCGGAAACCGCAGCGGGGTGGTTGACGTGGTGTCAGGCGGGCGGCCCCGCTGCGCTACACAGTGACAGTTGTCCCTGCCTCCGGGTGATGAGAGCGTGCGGGGACCAACCGCCGCTGAAGGGTGCGCCGATGACCTCCGACGACCTGCTGGCCCGGCATCGGGCCGTGCTCCCGTCCTGGATGCCGCTCTACTACGCCGAACCGCTCGAACTGGTCGCCGGCTCCGGCCGCCGGGTGACCGACGCGGCCGGGCGCAGCTACCTCGACTTCTTCGGCGGCGTGCTGACCAACATGATCGGCTACGACATCCCGGAGATCCGCGAGGCGGTCGAACGGCAGCTGCGCACCGGCATCGTGCACAGCTCGACGCTCTACCTGATCCGGCAGCAGGTCGAGCTGGCCGAGAAGATCGCCCGGGTCTCCGGCATCCCGGACGCCCGGGTCTTCTTCACCAACTCCGGCACCGAGGCCAACGAGGCGGCCCTGCTGGTCGCCACCAACTTCCGCCGCTCGCACCAGATCCTCGCGGTGCGCAACAGCTACCACGGCCGGTCGTACGCGGCCATGGGCGTCACCGGCAACCGGGGCTGGTCGGCCAGCGCGCTCAACCCGCTCCAGGTGGCCTGGCTGCACTCCGGTGAGCGGCTGCGCGGCCTGCTGGCCCGGCTCGACGAGAGCGACCGGATCGACGCCGCCGTGGAGGACCTGCGCGAGGTGCTCGCCACCCAGACCGCCGGCGACGTGGCCTGCCTGATCGCCGAGCCGATCCAGGGCGTCGGCGGGTTCGTGCACGGCCCGGACGGGCTCTTCGCCGCCTGGAAGAAGGTGCTCGACGAGCACGGCATCCTGCTCGTCTCCGACGAGGTGCAGACCGGCTGGGGCCGCACCGGCGAGCACTTCTGGGGCTACGAGGCGCACGGGGTCACCCCGGACCTGCTCACCTTCGCCAAGGGCATCGGCAACGGCTTCGCCCTGGCCGGCGTGGTCGGCCGGGCCGACGTGCTGGAGTCGGTGCCGGCCATCAGCTTCTCCACCTTCGGCGGCAACCCGGTCTCCACGGCGGCCGGCAACGCGGTCCTCGACTACCTGCTCGACCATGACCTCCAGGCCAACGCGGCGCGGGTCGGCGCGATCCTCGGCGACGGCCTGCGGGCCGCCACCGCCGGCCTCGACAACGTCGCCGAGGTCCGCGGCAAGGGCCTCATGCTCGGCGTCGAGTTCGTCCGTCCGGGCACCACCGAACCGGACCCGGCGCTCACCACCCGGGTCTTCGAGGCCTGCCGGGAGGGCGGCCTGCTGGTCGGCAAGGGCGGCCTGCACGGCAACGTGGCGCGGATGGGCCCGCCGCTGACCCTGACCGAGGACGAGGCCCGCGAGGGCCTGGCCATCCTGGTCGAGGCCATCCGCTCGTCCGTCGCCGCGGAGGTTGCCGCATGACCACCATCGGGCACTTCGTCGACGGGAAGCGGGTCAGCGGGGACTCCGAGCGGCGCGGGGACGTCTTCGACCCGGCCACCGGGCGGCGTACCGGGCAGGTGGCGCTGGCCTCCGCCGCGGACGTGGCGGGCGCGGTCGAGGCCGCCGAGCGGGCCGCCCGGTCCTGGCGGGACGCCTCGCTGGCCAAGCGGACCGCGGTCATGTTCGCCTTCCGCGAGCTGGTCAACGCCCGGCGCGACCGGCTCGCCGAGGTCATCACGGCCGAGCACGGCAAGGTCCTCGCGGACGCCGCCGGCGAGGTGCAGCGCGGCCTGGAGGTGATCGAGTACGCCTGCGGCATCCCCTCGGCGCTGCGCGGCGGGTTCAGCGAGAACGTCTCCACCGAGGTCGACTCGTACAGCCTGCGGCAGCCGCTGGGCGTGGTGGCGGTGATCTCCCCGTTCAACTTCCCGGTGATGGTGCCGCTGTGGTTCGTCCCGGTCGCGATCGCCTGCGGCAACGCCGTGGTGCTCAAGCCCAGCGAGAAGGACCCGAGCGCGGCGCTGCTGCTCGCCGAGTGGTTCACCGAGGCCGGCCTGCCGGACGGCGTGCTCAACGTGGTCAACGGCGACAAGGAGGCGGTCGACGCGCTGCTCGACCACCCCGGCGTCAAGGCGGTGTCGTTCGTCGGCTCCACCCCGGTGGCCCGGTACGTGCACCAGCGCGGCGCGCTGGCCGGCAAGCGGGTGCAGGCGCTCGGCGGGGCGAAGAACCACATGGTGGTGCTCCCCGACGCCGACCTCGACCTGGCCGCCGACGCGGCGGTCAACGCCGGCTTCGGCTCGGCGGGGGAGCGGTGCATGGCGATCTCCGCGCTGGTCGCCGTGGAGCCGGTGGCCGACGCCCTGGTCGCCCGGATCGCCGAGCGGATGGGCCGGCTGCGCACCGGGGACGGCCGACGCGGCTGCGACATGGGCCCGCTGGTCACCGCCGCGCACGCCGAGCGGGTCCGCTCCTACGTGGAGTCCGGGATCGCGGCCGGCGCGGTGCCGGTGGTGGACGGGCGCGAGGTCACACCGGACGGGGACGCGGACGGGTTCTGGCTCGGCCCGACCCTCTTCGACCACGTCAGCCCGGAGATGTCGATCTACACCGACGAGATCTTCGGCCCGGTGCTCAGCGTGGTCCGGGTCGGCTCCTACGACGAGGCGGTTGAGCTGGTCAATGCCAACCCGTACGGCAACGGCACGGCGATCTTCACGAACGACGGCGGGGCCGCCCGGCGCTACCAGCACGAGGTGGAGGTCGGCATGGTCGGCATCAACGTGCCGATCCCGGTGCCGATGGCCTACTACTCGTTCGGCGGCTGGAAGGCGTCCCTCTTCGGTGACCTGCACGCGCACGGCGCCGATGGCGTCGCATTCTTCACCCGGGGCAAGGTGGTCACCAGCCGCTGGCTCGACCCGCGCCACGGCGGGGTCAACCTCGGCTTCCCCACCCAGACCTGAGCAGCCGCAGCACCCCCGCCCCGGCCAGGTACGCCACCAGCGCCGGGGCGGGCAGCCCCAGCGGCTCGGGCGCGGCCTTGCGGGTGAGGCTGTTCAGCAGCAGCCCGGCGACGAGGCCGGCGTACCCGAGGGCGGCCAGCGCGGTGCGGAGCCGGCGGGCGCCCTCGCGGGCCGGACCGGTGGCGGACGGGCGGCGGGTGCGCGCCTCGATCGGGCCGAAGACGGCGACCAGCGCGGCCAGCACCACGGCGAGGGCCAGCAGCCAGGGGATCCGCCAGCCGTACCAGGCCGCCGAGCCGACCGGGGGAGTGGGCAGCACGCCGAGCGCGTCCAGCAGCCCGACCAGCAGCACCGCCGCGGTCAGGTGCCAGAGGAAGACGGTGAGCACCACGGCGTTCACCGCGATGACGGCCTGCCAGGGGCCGGACCGGCGCAGCCAACGCCCGGCCGGCTCCCGCAGCAGCACGATCAGGCCGAGCTGGGCGGTCGCCACGGCGAGCAGCGCCAGGCTCGGCGGGGCCGTGTTGTCCAGCCGCTCGCCGGGCACGTTGAGCATCGACACCGGGTACGGGCCGACCAGCGTCAGGAGCACCAGCGCGACCAGCCCACCGGCGAGCAGGGCCCACCCCGCCCGACGGGACAGCGGCAGCCGGCGCCGGCGCAGGCCGCGTGGCCCGGCGTCGACCGGCCCGGCCGGCCGATCGTCGGGGCGCCCGGCCGGGGCGCGGGTGTCGTACCAGGCGAAACCGAGCTGGTGCACCGCCAGCCAGCCGAACAGGTAGTTCCCGGTCGCCATCCCCTCCGGGCCGAATATCCGCCCCAGGTCGCCGAGCGCGACCAGGGCGACCAGCACCAGCGGCACGGCGAGCCCGAAGCGGCGGTGCAGCGCGTACATGGGCGGGGTCAGCGGCACCACCACCAGGTAGGCCACCAGGAACCAGAGCGGGATGGTGGCGAACCAGACCACCGTGCGGACCTGCGTGGGGTCGGCGCCGCGCAGGCTGGCCACCGCGGCGCCCGCCGCCAGCACCACCAGCAGCGCCGTGGTCGGCCGGACCAGCCGCGCGCTGCGGTCGACCAGCCAGCCCGTGGCGGTGCCGCCGCGGCTCCGGCGGGCGGCCAGCGACGCGGCGTTGGCGTAGCCGCCGACCAGGAAGAACACCGGCATCACCTGGGCCACCCAGGTCAGCGGCCAGGCCCAGGGCAGGTCGCCGAGGGCGGAGTGGCCGGTCGGGTGGCCGGCCCGGTCGTACCCGATGACGGTGACGCCCCAGTGGCCGAGCACGACCATGGTGATGGCGAGCGCCCGGAGCAGGTCGGCGTAGCGCTCCCGGGCGGCCGGCGTGCGCTCCGCGAGCTGCCGCAGGCGGCGCATGGGCCCAGGCTATGCCAGCCGTCGCCGCCCGGTATGGATAACGGTTCGGTCGTGAGGTCTTGTGGTCCGCGCCGCGCTGCCGTAGAAATTCTTCAGCAACATCAACTGAACTGAAGACAAGCAACAGCTGACAGCCCCCAGAGGCCTCGACGTCGCGACCGCCGTTCCCCCAGACTCCGGCCGGCCGCGCGCACCCGAACCGAGGAGATGCGATGAACAGGCGTGAGATCCTCCGGCGGTCCGCCGCCGCCGGCCTGCTGGCCACCCCCGCCGCCGGCCTGCTCGCCGGCTGCGCCACCTCCGGTGGCGACGACGACAAGGGCGACTCCGGCGCCTACAAGGGCACCAAGAGCGAGCAGAACCCGCTCGGTGTCAAGGAGGATGCCCCGCTCGAGGTGGTGATCTTCAACGGTGGCTTCGGCGAGGAGTACGCCAAGGCCCACGAGGCCATGTACAAGGAGAAGTACCCGAAGGCGGAGATCAAGCACGCGGCCACCCAGGAGATCAACAAGACGCTCCAGCCGCGCTTCGTCGACGGCACCCCGCCGGACGTGGTGAACAACTCCGGCGCCGGGCAGATCGACCCCAACGGCCTGGTCTCGCAGAACGCCCTGGCCGACCTCGGTGACCTGCTCGCCGCGCCCAGCCTCGACATCCCCGGCAAGACGGTCAAGGACACCCTGCTTCCCGGCGCCGTCGAGGTCGGCTCGTACGACGGCAAGTTCCTGGTGCTGAACTACACCTACACGGTGTACGGCATCTGGCACTCCACCAAGCTCTTCGCCGACCGCGGCTGGCAGTACGCCAAGACCTGGGACGAGCACATCGCGCTCTGCAAGCAGATCAAGGCCGCCGGCATCGCCCCCTGGACGTACGCCGGCGTGCACCCGCGCTACATGAGCTGGCCGCTGATCTCCACCGCGATCAAGCTCGGCGGGCCCTCGGTGGCGCTGGCCATCGACAACCTGGAGCCCAACGCCTGGAAGTCCGACGCCATGAAGGCCGCCGCGGACGCCTGGCACCAGATCGTCAAGGACAAGTACATTCTGGAGGGCTCGCCCGGCCTGGACCACAAGCAGTCGCAGACCGCCTGGTGCCAGGGCAAGGCCGCCTTCATCTCCTGCGGCTCCTGGCTGGAGAGCGAGCAGAAGGACGTCACCCCGGCCGGCTTCAACATGACCGTGGCGCCGACCCCGAGCCTGGGCAGCGGCGACAAGCTGCCGTTCGAGGCGGTCCGGGGCACCGCCGGCGAGCCCTTCATCGTCCCGGCCAAGGGCAAGAACGTGGCCGGCGGGCTGGAGTACTTCCGCACCATGCTGTCCAAGAAGGGCGCCCAGGACTTCACCAAGAAGGTCGCCAGCCTCACCGTGGTGGCCGGCGCGACCGAGGGCGTCGAGCTGCCGTTCGGGCTGACCACCGTGGTCAAGGCGCTCGAGGCGTCCGGCTCCAACGGCTTCAACTGGGTCTACAACAACTACTACCGCAAGCTCGAGCGCAACCTGGTCGACGCCGCCTGCGGCGAGTTCTTCAGCGGCCGGATCGGGCCGGCCGAGTTCCTCGACCAGTGCCAGAAGGGCGCCGACTCGATCGCCCAGGACAGCTCGATCAAGAAGTACAAGCGGGCCGCGTGACGTGCCCCGGTGGGGGTGGGTCCGCCCACCCCCACCGGTCGAACCAGGGAGGGGTCGCCCGGTGCGACATGGCAGATACCCGCTGATCGTCAGCTTCCTGCTGCCGCCGCTCGTGCTGTACGGCGTCTTCGTGCTCTCGCCGTACCTCCAGGCCTTTCAGATCTCGACCACCGACTGGCTGGGCTACTCCGCGCAGGCCGACCCGGTGGGCATGGCGAACTTCCGCACCCTGCTGCACGACGGCTACGTCTGGAACGCGTTGGAGAACAACGCGGTCCTGCTCCTCGTGGTGCCGGTGGTGACCATCGCGCTCGGCCTGTTCTTCGCCACCATGCTCACCATGGGCGGCCGCAAGGGCCGGGCCGGCGTGACCGGCGTCCGGGGCACCGCCGTCTACCGGCTGGTCTACTTCTTCCCGCAGGTGCTCTCGGTGGTGATCATCGCGCTGCTGTGGAAGGAGATCTACAACCCGCGCAGCGGCCTGCTCAACGGCGCCCTGCACGCGCTCGGCCTGCCCACCCCGGCCTGGCTGGGCGACCCCCGGTTCGCCTTCTGGTGCGTGCTCGCCGTGATGGTGTGGAGCAACGTCGGCTTCTACGTGGTGCTCTTCGGCGCGGCCATGCAGGCCATCCCGCGCGACATCTACGAGGCCGTGATGCTCGACGGGGCGTCCCGGGCCGTGATGCTGCGGAAGATCACCATCCCACTGCTCTGGGACACCGTCCAGGTGGCCTGGATCTACCTGGCCATCGCCGCGCTGGACGGGTTCATCCTGGTCCAGCTCATGACCAACGGCGGCCCGAACTTCTCCTCCGACGTGGTCGGCAACCGGATGTACGACACCGCGTTCGGCAGCGAGACCAAGTTCGGTTACGCCTCGGCGATCGGCGTGGTGATGTTCTTCCTGACCCTCTCGGTGGCGGTGCTGGCGCTGCGGGCCGCCCGGCGTGATCGGATCGAGTACTCATGACCAGTGTGGACTCCGGCACCCGGGCGGCCCCGGCGACGCTCGCCGAGCCGACGACCGGCCGGCCGCCGCGCCGCGAGCTGGGCGTGGCGAACGTCTTCTCGCACAGCTTCCTGCTGCTCTGGGCGGCCATGACCGTGCTGCCGCTGGCCTGGATGGTGCTCAGCTCGCTGAAGAGCAACGGTGAGATCCTGGCGGACCCGTGGGGGCTGCCCGAGGCGCTGCACCTGGACAACTGGGCGAGGGCCTGGACCAAGGCGCACATCGGCCGCTACTTCCTCAACAGCGCCGTGGTGGTGGCCGGCTCGCTGACGCTCACCATGCTCCTCGGCGCGGCCGCCGCGTACGTCTTCGCGCGCTACGAGTTCCGCGGCCGGCAGGTGGTCTACTACCTGTTCGTCGGCGGGATGATGTTCCCGGTCTTCCTCGCCCTGGTGCCGCTCTTCTTCGTGGTCCGCAACGCCGGTCTCTTCGGCACCTGGACCGGCCTGATCCTGGTCTACACCGCCTACTCGCTGCCGTTCACGGTGTTCTTCCTGACCGCGTTCTTCCGCACCCTGCCGACCGCGATCGCCGAGGCGGCGCTGATCGACGGTTGCGGCCACTTCCGGCTCTTCTTCCGGGTGATGCTGCCGATGGCGCGTCCGGGACTGATCAGCGTCGGCATCTTCAACCTCCTCAGCCACTGGAACCAGTTCCTGCTGCCGCAGGTGCTCATGCAGGGCGACGAGTCCAAGTGGATGCTCGCCCAGGGGCTCAACGCGCTCGCCGTCAACCAGGGCTACGCCGGCGACTACGCCCAGCTCTTCGCCGGCCTCACCATCGCGGTGCTGCCGGTGCTGGTGGTCTACGTGGCGTTCCAGCGGCAGATCCAGGCCGGCCTCACCGCGGGCCAGCTCAAATGAGGTGTTGGTTGCCACAGGCAACGGGGCAGCGCGACCGCTGAGGGCTCCTCTATCGTGGGCCGGCACCTTCACCGATCGACAGGAATCACATGTTCTTCCTCATCTACGACCTCCTGCTGCTGCTCGGCGGCATCGCGATGGTCGCCATCGGCATCGCCATCAAGGAGCAGGGCACCGGTGCCCGGATCCTCAACGTCGTCATCGGCCTGGCCTTCTTCGCCTACGGCTTCTACCTGATGTTCCTCTTCGAGGGCGGCTCCTACCGGATCTTCTTCTACGTCTTCATCCTGCCGATCCTGCTGATCGTGCGCGCGGTGAAGGCCCGCAAGGAGGCCCGCGAGCAGGCCGCGGCACACCAGTTCGCCGGCGCGCCGGGTCAGCCCGCCCCGTACGGCCAGGCGCCGCAGGGCCACTACGGCCAGGTCCCGCAGCAGCAGGGCCAGCCGGCGCCGCAGGCGCCGTACGGCCAGCCGGCCCCGCAGGGCCAGTACGGCCAGCAGCCCCAGGGCCAGTACGGCCAGCCGGCCCCGCAGGGCCAGTACGGCCAGCAGCCCCAGGGCCAGTACGGCCAGCCGGCCCCGCAGGGCCAGTACGGCCAGCAGGGCCAGTACGGCCAGCCGCAGGCGCAGCAGGGCTACCCGAACGCCTGAACCCTCGCACCGCAGCAGCGGGCCGGTCGACGCGCTGTCGACCGGCCCGCTGTTTCGTCACGGCTCCCGCCCAGCGCGCCAGGCCGGCGGGTCGGCTCGCGTAGCTGACCGATTTTGACCATCGATTCGAGCGCACACCAGATCTTGGCGACTTACCGTTGGCAGCGAACAGCAACTCACCAAGATCCGGCGGGCCCCGTCGCCGGGACGCGATTCGCGGCGTCCGAGGCGGGCCGGGCATTGCCCAGGAGCCGCTACGAACTTGATGACGTGGGTGACTCACCTGTCTGTGACCATGCGGCACTGCGGTGAATCACCTGCGACATCAAGTTGCCAGGCGCTGAGCAGGAGTCCGCCTACCGGCACGATGCCTCTGCGCGCCTCGGATCTGACGTCGGCAACGACGGGGGTGCGGCGGGCGCGCGGCAGGATCTCCCTCGTCGCGGCCGTGGTAGGCATCCGGGTCGAGCCGGGGCAGGCTCACCGGGGTGATCGACTTCGGCGGTCTCGGCCGCGGCGATCCG